>NZ_JARHXQ010000003.1:0-22682 GCF_029222765.1 Arthrobacter sp. Cr_A7
AACCCGGCACGCCCCATCACCTCCCGCACCCAAACCCCGGACGCCCTATCAGCTCCTGCACCAAAACCACCGACGTCCCGTCACCTCCCGCCCTCAAACCCCGGACCCTCCATCACCTCCCGCCCCAAACCCCCGACGCCCCATCAGATCCTGCAGGTAAATTCGGGACGCCCCATCAGCTCCTGCAGAAAAACCAGGGATGCTCCATCAGATAGCGCAGCCAACCAGCCCGGATGGCAACCACAACTGATAGAGCAACCACCGCCGGCGCCCCCAGAGGCACGAAAGCCCTCGCCCGCCGTCGAACATGGCTGAGAGAGCGTCGCCGGAAATCCCGCAAGAGGTGATAGGGCGTCGCTTGGGAACCCGCAGCAAGTGATGGAGCGTTAAAGGCCGGGGGAGGCTGGTGTGAAGATTCCCACGATGTTGCCCCCAGCCCTCGCTCTGTCCCTGCGGATTAGGTGCCTCCTCTAGAATTGATGAAGATGTACGGACTTCGAAGCGCTTGATTTCGGGTTGCGTAGGAAACGAAACACGGATACGAGCGGCTGCAGTTGCGCCAGTGGTCGGCTCACAACAGGAGGAATCCATCATGGCCGAGCACAACGGCGGTAACCGCCGAAACGACCGCGGTTCGTTCCGGGGAAACAACAACTCCGGTGGGGACCCCCGCGGGTTCCGTTCCCGCAGCAACCGCGACAACAACGACTTCCCGAAGCGGGCATCCGGCAGCGGGGAGCGGAAGCCTTTCGGTGACCGTGACCGCAAGCCGTTTGGTGACCGTCCCCGCCCTGAGGGTGAAGGCGACCGCCGCGGTTTCGGTGGCGGAGAGCGGAAGCCTTTCGGTGACCGTGACCGCAAGCCGTTTGGTGACCGGCCGCGCCGTGAAGGTGACGGGGAGCGTCGCGGGTTCGGTGGCGGTGGTGGGGAGCGGAAGCCTTACGGTGACCGTGACAATCGTTCCTTTGGTGACCGGCCGCGCCGTGAAGGTGACGGGGAGCGTCGCGGGTTCGGTGGCGGTGGTGGGGAGCGGAAGCCTTACGGTGACCGTGACAATCGTTCCTTTGGTGACCGACCGCGCCGCGAGGGCGATGGCGACCGCCGTGGTTTCGGTGGCGGTGGTGGGGAGCGGAAGCCTTACGGTGACCGTGACAATCGTTCCTTTGGTGACCGGCCGCGCCGCGAGGGCGATGGCGACCGCCGCGGTTTCGGCGGTGGAGAACGCAAGCCCTTCGGTGACCGTGACCGGAAGCCGTACGACGACCGCGAGAACAAGCCCTATGGAGACCGCCCGCGTCGGGAAGACGGTGAGCGCCGCAGCTTCGGTGACCGTGACAACCGGAAGCCGTTCGGTGACCGGCAGGACCGCGCGCCCCGCAGCTTCGACCGCGGCCCCGGCCGTGGTGATGCGCGCCAGGGCGACTCCGGTCCCCGCAGTTTCGGGCGTGACCGCCAGGAGGAGCGGCCGGCACGCGTCCCCAACGCACGTGACCTGCGCAGTGCCAACCGCCCGGACCGGGAACGCTCACCCGAAATCGATGAGGACGTCACGGGCAAAGAGCTTGACCGCGCCACGCAGCACCAGATCAAAACTCTTGAGCCGAAGAGCGCGGAGTGGGTTGCCCGTCACCTCGTTATGGCCGGCCGCCTCATCGACGACGAGCCGGAACTTGCCTTCCAGCACGCACTGGCCGCCAGCCGGCGCGGCGGCAGGCTGGCCGCCGTACGCGAAGCTGTAGGACTGACCGCGTACGCCGCCGGCCACTATGGCGAGGCGCTGCGCGAGTTCCGCACCTACCGCCGGATCAGCGGTTCCAACGTCCACCTGCCGGTGATGGCCGACTGCGAGCGTGGCCTGGGCCGTCCGGACCGCGCACTCGATGTGGCACGGTCTGAGGAAGCACAGGACCTGGACGCTCCCGGCAAGGTGGAGTTGGCCATTGTTGCAGCAGGGGCAAGGACGGACCTAGGCCAGCCGGATGCTGCCGTGGCCGAACTCGAGATACCCCAGCTGGACATCAACCGGGCGTTCTCCTACAGCCCTCGCCTTTTCCGGGCCTACGCTGATGCCCTTGCGGCCGTGGGACGGGAAGCCGAAGCGGAGAAGTGGCAGAACCAGGCTGTCGTTGCTGAAAACGCCCTGGGCCAGGGTGTCGACGAAGAGCCTGACATCATCGACCTCGGCTGGGACGAAGAGGAAGAAGCCCGGGAAGAAGCCGAGCGCCGCCGCCTCCTCGACCGCGCTTCCACGGCATCTGACACGGCTAACGCAGCCGCCGGCGCCTCCACGGGAACAACGGCGGCCGCCGGAACGTCCGACGCCGGTACGTCGGCAGCTGCCGACGTCACCGCTGAAGCATCCGCCGAAGAGGCGCAGGACAGCAGCATCGACGACCAGGAAGCGGACTACTTCGTCTCCGATGATGCTGAATCGGACGAGGACTCGGTGGAGCACGACGAACTGGATTCCGAGGACACGGAAACTGAGGGCACCGCAACCTGGGGCCAGGAGACCGAAGGGGAAGCCGGCAGCCTCCAGGACCGCCGGGAAGACTAAGAACCAATGACTGAAGTTTCCCTGATCTCCCGTTTCGACGCGCTCCTGGCAGACCTGGACGGGGTGGTGTATGCCGGTCCGCACGCTATTCCCGGAGCGGTTGAGTCCCTGCAGCAACTGTCCGGTCTCGGTGTGGGGTTGGGCTACGTCACCAACAACGCATCCCGCTCCCCGGCACAGGTGGCAGCGCACCTCCGCGAACTTGGGGCGCCTGCTGAGGACGACCAGGTGGTCAGTTCTTCCCAGGCCGCGGCAGAACTGTTGGCTTCGAGGCTCGCACCGGGGTCCCGCATCCTCGTTACCGGCAGCCCGGCACTGGCCCACGAGATCGAACTCGTGGGCCTCGTGCCGGTCTACAGCCAGGACGAGGAACCGGTTGCTGTGGTCCAGGGCTTCAACCCCAACATCGGCTGGAAGGACCTGGCTGAGGCAACCTACGTGGTGTCTGCCGGCGCCCTGTGGGTCGCCACCAACACGGACATGTCCATCCCGCAGGCACGGGGGATCGCGCCCGGAAACGGCACCCTCGTCGCTGCCGTGACCGCGGCAACCGGCCAAAAGCCCCTCGTGGCAGGCAAGCCGGAAGCACCGCTCTTCCACTCCGCCGCCAAACGGCTCGGCGCCGAACGCCCCCTGGTGGTCGGCGACCGGCTGGACACGGATATCCTGGGCGGCAACAACGCGGGCTTCGCCACCGTAGCCGTCCTGACCGGCGTCGACACCCGGCAGAGCATCCTGGCCGCCCGCGCCGCGGAGCGTCCGGACTACCTCATCGAAACGCTGCCGGACCTGCACCGGCCCTACCCGGAGGTGACGCACGACGACGGCACCTACTCGTGCGGAAAGGCATCGGCCCGGGTGGCAAGCGGCGCGGTGGGCATCATTGGCAGTCCCGACGACCTGGACGCGTGGCGCGCCGCCTGCGCCGCCTGGTGGGCAGCAACGCCGGACGCCTCCGCACCACAGGCGCCGCAGCTGGCCTGGATGGATCATTAGACTGGACGAATGACTGAGCTGAACCGACCCGACGAAACAGCAGCCCAGCCTTCCCCGGACTGGCCAAGTGCCGCAGATGCCGGAGTCACGGATCCTGTCGTTGCCCAGGCTCTGTCGCGGCTTGATGCCCTGCCGCAAATTCCGGTGGCAGAGCATGAAGCGGCCTACAACGGGCTTCATGACGAGCTCCTCGCTGCCCTGAACGCCGAGCCCGCGGACGGCGGCGCCTGATGCCCGCACGCCTCGACCAGGCCCTGGTTGCCCGCGGCCTGGCCAGATCGCGCACGCATGCCGCCGCCCTGATCGCCGAGGGCAAAGTCAGCTCCGACGGCAGGGTCCTGGAAAAAGCGTCCCTGCAGGTTGACGATAACCGGGACCTCGCCGTCGAGCATGACGAGCAGGACACGTACGCCAGCCGCGCCGGACACAAGCTCGCCGGCGCCCTGGACGCATTCCCGGCCGTCCGGGTGGACGGAAAACGGTGCCTGGACGCCGGGGCTTCCACCGGCGGCTTCACCGATGTCCTGCTCAGGCGGGGCGCGGCACACGTGGTGGCGGTCGACGTCGGGCACGGCCAGCTGGTGCCCCGGCTCCGCAGCGATCCCCGCGTGGCTGTCCACGAGGGACTCAACGTCCGCTACATGACGCCGGCGGATATTGGCGGCACGGCGGCACTGACCGTGGCCGACCTCTCCTTCATTTCGCTCACCCTGGTGGTCCAGCCGCTGGCGCTCTGCACCGAACCCGGGGGCGACCTGGTGCTGATGGTCAAGCCGCAGTTCGAGATCGGCAAGGACCGCCTGGGACGCACCGGGGTGGTGACCTCGGAGCGGGAACGCCGCATGGCGGTGGAAAAAGTGGCCAGGTCAGCGCTCGACGCCGGCCTCGACCTGTGCGGCCTGGCGCAAAGCCCGCTCCCGGGCCAGGACGGAAACGTCGAATACTTCCTGTGGATAAAACGCAGGATCAGCCAAGATTTGCCTAAGATCGAAGAGCGAGAGGCAGCTGCCGCTGCCTTGCTCGGACGTATCTGGCCGAACCACTAGAGAGCGGAACCTGATGAGCAGGCGTGTACTGGTCCTCGCCCACACCGGCCGCGAGGAATCACTGAAAGCCGCCTGGGAGGCCTGCGCCCTGCTGCACGCCTCGGGAATCGTCCCGGTGATGCAGGAGTCCGAGCTGGACGATATGGAACGGTTCTTCGGCCACCTGGCCCAGCCCGTGGAAGTGCTCCACGACCACGTCCAGCTGCCGGACGTCGAACTGGTGATGGTCCTGGGCGGTGACGGCACCATCCTGCGTGCCGCCGAACTGGTCCGGGAGGTGGACGTGCCCCTGCTGGGCGTGAACCTGGGCCATGTGGGCTTCCTGGCCGAAAGTGAACGGGCGGACCTGGCCCAGACGGTTGAGTGGATCGCGAGCCGCGACTACACCGTGGAAGAACGGATGACCATCGACGTCCAGGTCTGGATCCGCGGCCAGAAGATCTGGCACACCTGGGCGCTCAACGAGGCTGCGATCGAAAAGGCCAACCGGGAGCGCATGCTCGAGGTGGTCACCGAAGTGGACGAGCGCCCGCTGACATCCTTCGGGTGCGACGGCATCGTGCTGGCCACACCCACGGGTTCCACCGCGTACGCCTTTTCCGCCGGCGGCCCCGTGGTCTGGCCGGAGGTGGAGGCACTGGTCATCGTCCCCATCAGTGCCCACGCGCTCTTTGCCAAGCCCCTGGTGGTGTCGCCGCGCTCACGGCTTGCCGTGGAGGTGCTGAGCCGCACCGATGCGCAGGGTGTCCTGTGGTGCGACGGCCGGCGGTCCGTGGACCTGCCGCCCGGCGCGCGCGTGGAGGTCACGAAATCCGCCACACCCGTCAGGTTGGCCCGGACGCACCAGACGCCCTTCTCCGCCCGGCTGGTCCGTAAGTTTGAACTGCCCATCCATGGCTGGCGGGGGCCGGTGCCGAAGGCCGAGGCCATCCATACCGGTCCCATCCCCATCGTCAGGACGCCGCGGCCACAGCCTCCGCTCCAGGTGCCGCAGGCGGGCCATCCCGAAGCCGATACCGATCCGTCGACTGCAAAGTGAAACCATGCTTGAAGAACTGAGAATCCGCGATCTGGGCGTCATCACTGACGCAACCCTGCCGCTGGGCCCGGGGCTCAGCGTGGTGACCGGTGAGACCGGTGCGGGTAAAACCATGGTGGTTACCGCCGTCGGCCTGCTGCTGGGTGCGCGCTCGGATGCCGGGGCCGTCCGCAGCGGTGCGAAGAGCGCGACGGCGGAGGCGGTCCTTAAGCTCGACGCCGGGCACCCGGCCATTGCGCGTGCGCTGGATGCGGGCGCCGAAGCGGAAGAGTTCGACGGCGGCGCTGAGCTGATCCTGGCACGGCGCCTTGGTTCGGACGGCCGCAGCCGTGCGTTCCTGGGCGGCAGGGCCGCCCCGGTGGGCGTCCTGGCCGAGATCGGCGAAACCCTGGTGGTGGTGCACGGCCAGTCTGACCAGATCCGCCTCAAGGGTGCGGCTGCGCAACGGGGCGCCCTGGACAAGTTCGCCGGCGACTCCCTGGCCGGGCCCCTGGCGGCCTACCAGGACCTGTACAGCCACTGGAAAGCCAGCCAGTCCGAGCTGGACACGCTGCGCAGCGCCGCCCGCGACAGGCTGCGCGAAGCCGAATCCCTGCAGACAGCCCTGGCCGAAATTGACGAGGTGGACCCCCAGCCGGGGGAGGATGAGCTGCTGAAGGCCGAGGCCGTCAAGCTGGCCAACGTGGAGGAACTGCGCATCGCCGCCAGCACCGCCCACCAGGCCCTCATCGCCGAGGACTTCGGTGAAGCAGGCGACGCCACCACCCTGGTGGACGCCGCCAAACGGACCCTGGAACACGTGGCGGAGCACGACGCCGAACTCGGTTCCGCGGCTGCCCGGCTCGCCGAGGTGGGCTTCCTGCTCAATGACATCGCCACGGAGCTCGCCAGCTACCAGGCCGGCCTGGATTCCGAGGGGCCGGAGCGCCTCGCGGAGATCGAGGACCGGCGGGCGGCCCTGGCCAAACTCGTCCGGAAGTACGCCCCCACCATCGACGAAGTCCTGGAATGGGCGGAAAACGCCCGCGTGCGCTACGACGAGCTGCAGGACGATTCCTCACGGATCGAGGCGCTGGACGCCGAGGTGGTGCGGGCAGAGGCGGACCTGAAGAAGCAGGCAGCAGCCATCAGCAAGATCAGGACGAAAGCCGCCAAGGATCTCTCGGCCCGCGTCAGCGCCGAACTGAAGGCCCTGGCCATGGCCGACGCCACCCTGGTGATCACCCTTGAGCCCTCGGGCCAGCTGGGGCCGCACGGTGCGGACGAGATCGGCTTCCTGCTGCAGCCGCACTCCGGCGCCCCGGCCCGGCCGCTGGGGAAGGGCGCGTCCGGCGGTGAGCTGTCCCGCGTGATGCTCGCCATTGAGGTGGTGCTCGCCGCGGTGGATCCCGTCCCCACGTTCGTCTTTGACGAGGTGGACGCCGGTGTGGGCGGCCGCGCCGCCGTCGAGATCGGCCGCCGGCTGGCCATGCTGGCCCGCCACGTGCAGGTGTTGGTGGTCACGCACCTGCCCCAGGTTGCTGCGTTCGCGGACCAGCACATCACCGTCACCAAAACATCCGTCAGGGGAGCCGACGGCGGCACCGCCACCGGGTTCACCTCCAGTGATGTGCGCCTCCTTGACGGCCCCGAACGGGTCCGCGAACTGGCCCGCATGCTGGCCGGCCAGGAGGATTCGGAGTCCGCGCAGGCCCACGCCCAGGAGCTGCTGGATGACGCGAAACTGCTGCCGCAGCGGGCCTGACAGCACCGGAACTGTCCGTCCGGCGCAGCCGTAGGGATCCATGGGCAAGCCCCGGACCCTTGATCATCGGGCCTCCGGGCCTGCACACTGGAGCATTTGGGGAAACAGTTTCCAGACCCGTGGAAGGCTCAATTGATGATAGGCTCGAATTCCGTGGTGCAGCGATCAAATTCCCGTGTAAATTCCCGGTTCCCGGGCTCGTCCAAGACGACCAAACACATCTTCGTAACCGGTGGTGTGGCGTCCTCGCTCGGTAAGGGACTGACGGCTTCGAGCCTCGGTCATCTGCTGCGGGCACGCGGCCTGTCTGTAACTATGCAGAAGCTCGATCCCTACCTGAACGTGGATCCGGGCACGATGAACCCCTTCCAGCACGGCGAAGTCTTCGTCACCGACGACGGCGCGGAAACCGACCTGGACATCGGGCACTACGAGCGCTTCCTCGACGAAAACCTCGAGGGTTCCGCGAACGTGACCACCGGCCAGGTCTACTCCACGGTCATCGCCAAGGAACGCCGCGGCGAGTACCTCGGGGACACCGTCCAGGTCATCCCGCACATCACGGATGAAATCAAGCGCCGCATGCGCCTGCCGGCCGAAGGCAAGAACGCCCCGGACGTCATCATCACCGAGATCGGCGGCACGGTGGGTGACATCGAGTCCCAGCCGTTCCTCGAATCCGCCCGCCAGGTACGCCAGGACATCGGCCGGACCAACGTGTTCTTCCTCCACGTGTCCCTGGTCCCGTACATCGGACCGTCCCAGGAGCTGAAGACCAAGCCCACCCAGCATTCCGTTGCTGCACTGCGCTCCATCGGCATCCAGCCCGAGGCCATCGTCATCCGCTCGGACCGCGAAGTGCCGGACGCCATGCGCGAGAAGATCGGCCGCATGTGCGACGTCGACATCGACGCCGTAGTGAACGCAGCCGACGCCCCCAGCATCTACGACATCCCCAAGACCCTGCACAGCCAGGGCCTGGACTCGTACATCGTGCGCGCCCTGGACCTGCCGTTCAAGGACGTGGACTGGACCAGCTGGGACAAGCTGCTCGAAGCCGTCCACAACCCCAAGCACCACGTGGAAATCGCGCTCGTGGGCAAGTACATCGACCTGCCGGACGCCTACCTTTCCGTGACCGAGGCCCTGCGCGCCGGCGGCTTCGCCAACGACACCAAGGTCAAGATCCGCTGGGTCCCGTCCGACGAATGCGAAACGCGTGAGGGTGCCATCAAGGCACTCGAGGGCGTCAACGCCATCTGTGTTCCCGGCGGCTTCGGCATCCGCGGCCTCGAGGGCAAACTGGGTGCGCTGAAGTTCGCCCGCGAAACCAAGCTGCCCGTCCTGGGCCTTTGCCTCGGCCTGCAGTGCATGGTGATCGAGTACGCCCGCAACGTGGTCGGCATGGAAGGCGCCTCCTCCAGCGAGTTCGAGCCGGATTCCAAGTACCCCGTGATCGCCACCATGGAAGAGCAGCTGGAATTCGTTGAAGGCCGCGGCGACCTTGGCGGCACGATGCGCCTGGGCCTCTACGAAGCCAAGCTCGACGCCGGCTCCGTGATTGCCGGAACCTACGGCAAGACCACCGTCAGCGAACGCCACCGCCACCGCTACGAGGTCAACAACAAGTACCGCGACCAGATTGCCGCCCAAGGCCTGGTCTTCTCAGGGACCTCCCCGGACGGCAAGCTCGTGGAGTTCGTCGAACTGCCCGCGGATGTCCACCCCTACTATGTGGCCACGCAGGCGCACCCCGAACTGAGCTCGCGGCCCACTCGCCCGCACCCGCTGTTTGCCGGCCTGGTGAAGGCTGCCCTCAACCACCAGAGCGGTGCCGACACGGTACCGGCCGCTGCTTCCGAGGCCGCGCAGTCCGATACGGTAGCCGCTAAGTAGTTCCCACAACAGAAAAAGGACGGCGCGATGCCCGGTACACCTGAAGCCTCCCATGTAGTCAAGGTTTCGGACGCACCGAGCCCGCGCCGTCTTTTGTCTACGGAGAAGGTCTATGAAGGCCGGATCTGGGATGTCGTCAGCGACAGTTTCCAGCTGCAGGAGACGGGCGAGGCCCTGACCCGCGACTACATCGACCACCCCGGTGCCGTGGCAGTCCTGCCTATGAACAGCGACGGCGAGATCCTCCTGCTGAAGCAGTACCGGCACCCGGTGGGCATGGAACTTTGGGAGATCCCGGCCGGCCTGCTGGACATCGAGGGCGAGGATTTTGTGGTCGGCGCGGCCCGGGAACTTGCCGAAGAGGCAGACCTCGCCGCCGGCACCTGGAACGTGCTTGCCGATTTCTTCAACTCGCCCGGGTCCTCCAGTGAAGCGATCAGGATCTACCTGGCCCGCGACCTGACTGAAGTGCCCCATCATGAACGCCACGAGCGGACGGATGAGGAAGCGGAGATCGAGTTCCACTGGATCAGCCTCGATGACGCCGTGGCGTCCGTGCTGGAGGGGCGCCTTCACAACCCGTCCGCCGTCGTCGGCATCCTTGCAGCGGCGGCCGCGCGGGCGGACAACTACGCGAACCTCCGTCCTGCCGATGCACCCTGGCCGGCGCACCCCAGCCAGCGCTGATGGTTCCGGCTCCTTCGGCTGAAGCGGTGCCCCCGGCTGATGCGGCAGGGGAAGTGCCCGCAGCCGCCCCTACCGCCATCGACCGTGGCATCACCGACTACCTGCAGCACATGGGTGTGGAGCGGGGGCTGGCCGCCAACACGCTTGCCGCCTACCGCCGCGACCTTGCCCGGTACTCCCGCTACCTCGATGCAGCGGGATGCCGGCGGCCCGAGGACATCACACGCCACCACGTAACCGGATATGTCCGTGCCCTTGCGGACGGGTCCGACGGCGGCTCTTCCCTCGGCGTAAGGTCGGCGGCGAGGACAGTGGTGGCCGTCCGCGGGCTGCATAAGTTCTGGGCCCTGGAAGGCTTTACGCCCTCGGACCCCGCCAGCGAGGTCCATCCGCCCATGGCCGGCAAGAGGCTTCCCAAAGCCATCACCGTTGACGAGGTAACCAGGATCCTTGAGGCCGCTGGAACGGATACGGCAACCGGGCTGCGGGACCGCGCCCTGCTGGAATTCCTGTACTCCACCGGAGCGCGCATCAGTGAGGCCGTTGGCCTGGACGTTGATGACATTTCTTTGGCCGAACCTGAAGCGGGGCCCGCCATTGTCCGTCTCTTCGGCAAGGGGTCCAAGGAGCGGCTCGTGCCGCTGGGGTCCTATGGCGCCAGGGCCCTGGACGCCTACCTGGTGCGGGGCCGGCCCCTGCTGGCGGCCAAGGGGAAGGGCACACCCGCACTCTTCCTCAACGCCCGCGGCGGCAGGATCAGCCGGCAGAGTGCGTGGACCATCCTGAAGACCGCCGCCGAAAAGGCCAACATCACCAAGGACGTCTCACCCCACACCCTGCGGCATTCCTTCGCCACGCACCTGCTTGAAGGCGGCGCGGACGTCCGGGTGGTCCAGGAGCTGTTGGGACACGCCTCGGTGACCACCACGCAGGTGTACACCCTGGTCACAGCCGATACGCTGCGCGAGATCTACGCCGCTGCACATCCGCGCGCACTCGGCTGACATTGCCTGGGCACAGCTGCCTGGATGCAGTGCACCGGGACAGCTAGGGCAGCGCCTCGATGGTCAGTTCCACCGGGCCCAGGAGGAATGCCAGCACCGACGTGCCCATCCCCGCGAGCAGCATCAGTCCCGGATGCGCCAAGCCGATCACCACCCGGTGCAGCCGGGCGCGCCCACGCAGGAATGATTTCGGCACCCGCGAGAACGCAGGAACCTGCCGCCAGCCGCGAAGCCTCCGCAGGAACCAGGCGCACCGGGCAACGAACGCCAGCCACAGGACAGCCACCACAATCGGGAACAGGGCTGCCATCAAGGTGAAACCCAAAGCGGTCACCTCACGCTCGGAATCGCCGGCCAGGGCCTGAATAGTGGTGGAGATGGAGGCGCTCAGCACCACCGATATTGCCCACACAATGAAGGCCGCAACGAGCGCCAGGAAACGGACGAAGAACAGGCCCAAAACCGACTCCCGCGCAGGCCTCACGTGCCGGCGGGGAGTCACGTGCAAGACGGCCAGGGTACTGAGAAGCGTGGGCAGGGCAGCCGCGGCCACCAGCAGGTACCAGGTCCAGCCTGCCAGGTCCACGAATTCGTCGATGACAATCAGCAGAGTCCAAAAAACCGGCCCAGGCCCAGCCCCAGTACAAGGGGTTGCGCACCAGCCACTCCGGCAGGCGGGCATCAAGGGCCGAAATGCGGGCCGGCCGTATCCCGGGTCCGGTTTCAGGAGTCACACGTAGAGCTTGGCATAGTCAGCGCCCCTGCGGCTTCTTCGCGGACAACTCTCCCACCCCATAGGCTTGGGCGCATGACTGCTGCAAGGGTGACTCTCTGTTTCCTGCTCCGCGACGGGGAGTCCGGCCCGGAGGTGCTCCTGGGCCTCAAACGGACAGGCTTCGGCACGGGAAAGATCGTCGGGATCGGCGGGCATGTGGAACCGGGGGAGAGCGACGGCGAAGCGGCCGTCCGTGAAGTCATGGAGGAAACCGGTGTCTCCCTGCGGGTGGAGGACCTCACGGATGCCGGGGCGGTGAACTTTGTCTTCCCCGCGAAGCCGGAATGGAATATGAGCACCAGTCTCTTCACTGCCAGGACGTGGCAGGGTGAACCGACGGACAGCGACGAAGTCCTGCCGGAGTGGTTCCGGACCGACACCCTGCCCGTTGAACGCATGTGGCAGGACGCGGACCATTGGCTGCCGGTGGTTCTGGAAGGCGGCAAGGTCAACGTGGTGGTCACCTTGAACGACGACAACGAAACGGTCGCTTCCTCGGTGAGCATCCTGCCTTAGGCATTAAACGCCCGACGGCGGGACGTCACCTCCGTGGCCGTCCCGCCGTCGTACTCCCGAAAGGCCCTACGGCAGGTGCCGTTCCTCCGGGCCGACGTATTCGCTCAGCGGCCGGATCAGCGAGTTGGAGTCCAGCTGCTCCATGATGTGCGCCGTCCAGCCGGTGATGCGGCTGGCAACGAACAGCGGCGTGAAGGTTGCCGTGTCGAAGCCCATGAGGTGGTAGGTGGGTCCGGCAGGGTAGTCGAGGTTGGGTTTGATGGCTTTGGCCTCGTCCATCGCCTGCTCCAGGCCGTTGTACAGGCCCAGGAGTTCGGGCCGGCCGTAGTGCGCGATCATCTTGTCGAGCGCCGCCTTCATGGTGGGCACGCGGGAGTCGCCGTGCTTGTAGACGCGGTGGCCGAAGCCCATGACCTTCTTTTTCTGCGCAAGTGCATCTTCCATCCACGCCCTGGCGCGGGCGGCTGCCTCCTCCAGCGATTCCTGGGGGCGGATGCCGATTTCGTCGAAGGTGTGCATCACGGCCTCATTGGCTCCGCCGTGCAGGGGGCCTTTCAGGGCACCGATGGCTGCGGTTACGGCCGAGTGGAGGTCCGAGAGGGTGGAGGTGACAACCCGGGCGGTGAAGGTGGAGGCGTTGAAGGAGTGTTCGGCGTAGAGGATCATCGACACGTTGAAGGCCTCCACAACCTCCGGAACCTGCTCTTCGCCAAAGGCCATCCAGAGGAAGTTGGCGGAGTAGCCCAGGTCGTCGCGTGGTTCGACCGCGTCCTGGCCGTGGCGGCGACGCTGGTCGTACGAGACGACGGCGGGCATCGCCGAGAAAAGGTCGATCGCCTTGGCCATGTTCGCCTCCCGGGAGGAGTCTTCGGCCAGCGGGTGCCGGGCGCCCAGCACGGACGCCGCGGTCCGGCACACGTCCATGGGGTGGGCGGTGGTTGGAAGCGCGTCGATGACCTGTTTCACCACGGGGTCCAGGGCACGGCCCGCGCGTTCCCTGGCCGTGAATTCCGCCAGCTGGTCCGGGGTGGGCAGTTCCCCGTTCCAGAGCAGGTAGGCCACCCCTTCGAAGCTGCAGCGGGCGGCCAGCTCCTGGACCGGGTAGCCGCGGTACAGCAGTGAGTTCGTGTCCGGGTTGACCTTGGAGACGGAGGTGTAGTCCACCACGACGCCGGCGAGACCCTTTTTGATGTCCTGTTCAGCCATGCTGAAACTCCTTTGTTCCTGTCGCCTGTTGAAGCCGGCCGGAGCCGGCGGGTCGTTAGTGCGTTCCGGGGACCTGGAAATTGAAGACCCCTGTGTCGAACCGGTTGTAGCCCTCGTAGTCCACCAGCTCGTACAGCCGTGCACGCGTCAGCATGCTGCCAACCTGTGCTTCCTGCGTTCCTTCTGACCTGATCGAGTCCAGCGTACGCTCGGCGGCGCCCATGGCACTACGGAGGAGGGTGACGGGGTAGATGACCATGTTGACGCCCACGCCCTGGAGCTGATCCGTCGTGAAGAGATCGCTTTTGCCGAATTCGGTCATGTTGGCCAGGATGGGCACGTCCACGGCGTCGCGGATGGCCTGGAACTCGGTGAGGTCCTTCATGGCTTCGGGGAAGATGGCGTCCGCGCCGGCGTCCACCAGGGCTTTGGCGCGATCCTGGGCTGCTGCCAGCCCATCCGTGGCGCGGATGTCGGTGCGGGCCATGATCAGGAAGTTCGGGTCGCGGCGGGCGTCGGCGGCGGCACGGATGCGTTTGGTGGCGGTGTCCAGGTCCACCACGTTTTTGCCGTCGAGGTGGCCGCAGCGTTTGGGGTTGAACTGGTCCTCGATGTGCAGTCCGGCGAGTCCGGCGTTTTCGATTTCCTGGACGGTGCGGGCCACGTTCATGGGTTCGCCGAAGCCGGTGTCGGCGTCGACAATGGATGGCAGGTCCGTCATCCGGGCAATCTGCCCGGCCCGGGTGGCCACCTCCGTCAGGGTGGTCAGCCCGATGTCCGGCAGGCCGAGGTCGTTAGCCAGGACGGCGCCGGAGATGTAGACCCCCGCGAAGCCCTTCTCCTGGATCAGGCGGGCGGAGAGCGGGTTGAACGCCCCTGGAAACTGGGCGATGGTCCCGGAGGCGAGTAGCTCGCGGAACCGTACGCGCTTCTGTTCCGGGGTTGTGGTGGAGTACAGCATCTAGAACAGCCCCTTCGGTGCGGCGCTGAGATCGATGACGCCGGGGGCTGCGGTGATGTTCAGCTGGTCCAGCTCGCCGAGGCCGAGTTCGGGGAGGCGTTCGACGGCGGCGAGGAACCGTTCGATTTCGGCTTCCTCCACGAGTCCGGCGGCGAGGGTGCGGAACTTGGTGATGTACTGTTCCCGTCCGAACGGCCGGGCGCCGAGCGGGTGGGCGTCGGCGACCGCGATTTCGTCGGTGATCACGGTGCCGTCGGTGAGAGTGATTTCCACGGAGCCGCCGAAGGCTTTTTCGTTGATGTCCAGGGAGTGGTAGCGGCGGGTCCATTCCGGGTCTTCCTCGGTGGACACCTTTTGCCAGAGGTCCACCGTGTCCGGGCGGGAGGCACGTTCGGGGGAGTAGGAGTCCACGTGGTGCCAGGCGCCGTCCTGCAGCGCGACGGTGAAGATGTATGGGATGGAGTGGTCCAGCGTCTCCCGCGAAGCGGTGGGGGAGTACTTCTGGGGATCGTTGGCGCCGGAGCCGATGACGTAGTGGGTGTGGTGGCTGGTCTTAATCAGCACCGACTTTACGTTGGCCGCGTCCGTGGTTTCGGGGTGCTCCTTATGCAGCTTCCGGGCGAGGTCGATCCAGGCCTGGGCCTGGTACTCGGCGGAGTGTTCCTTGGTGTAGGTGTCCAGGATGGCGCGCTTCGCCTCCCCGGGGAGGGGAAGCGGCACCTCGTAGGAGGCGTCGGGCCCGTCGAGCAGCCAGGCGATCACGCCGTCTTCGCCTTCATAGATCGGCACGGGGGAGGTCTGGCCGCGCATGGCACGGTCCGCGGCTTCGACGGCCATCTTCCCGGCGAACGCAGGGGCGTGCGCCTTCCAGGTGGAGATCTCGCCCTTGCGCGACTGCCGGGTGGCGGTGGTGGTGTGCAGCGCCTGGCCCACGGACTGGAAGATCGTCTCGACGTCGAGTCCCAGCAGTGTGCCGATGCCTGCCGCAGCGGAGGGGCCCAGGTGGGCGACGTGGTCGATCTTGTGCTTGTGCAGGCAGATCGCCTTGACCAGGTTCACCTGGATCTCATACCCGGTGGCGATCCCACGCAGCAGGTCGAGGCCGCTGGAACCCACGTGCTGCGCGACGGCCAGGATCGGCGGAATGTTGTCGCCCGGGTGCGAGTAGTCGGCGGCGAGGAAGGTGTCGTGGTAGTCCAGTTCGCGCACCGCAACGCCGTTGGCCCACGCGGCCCATTCGGGGGAGACCCGTTCCCCGATGCCAAAGACCTTCGCGCCCTTGCCGCCCGTGCTGGGTGCGTGGGACAGCGCCTGGGCCCGTGCGGCCACGATCGGCGGACGATTCAGCGATGCGATGGCCACCGAGGCGTTATCGATGATCCGGTTGATCACCATGTCGGTCACCTCGGCGGTGACCTCCACGGGGTCGGCGGCGACCACGGCGATCTTGTGGGCCAGCTGGTCCTCGCGGGGAAGGTTTTCCTCGCTCTTGTACACGCGGACGTGGTGTTCCTGAACCATGGTGCTCCTTTAGGGGGATGTGAACGTGTTGTGCAGGGAAGTGGAGGTGGCTTTGATGTGGGAAAGGCTGCGATGCAGATGCAGTGTGGTGGCGGCCTGCGCGAGCCGGGGGTTGCGGTCGGCGATTGCCTCGGCAATGGCCGCGTGTTCGGCTGCCGCTGCCGTCAGCCGGGCTGCGTTGTCAGCTGCCATCCGTCGAATGCGGACCAGATGCACCCTCAAACTCCGCATTGCCTGCACCAGGTAGGAGTTGGAAATTGCCGAGTCTATGGCCGCATCCAGGTCACTGACCAGGCCGTAGTAGTCCTCGACGGCGGGCGTGTCGCCGGTGACGAGCGCCGGGGCCGCCAACAGGGCGGCCTGCAGCCGCCGGAATGTGGCAGGTTCGCCGCGCTCTGCGGCAAGCGCCGCAGCCCTTCCTTCCAGTGTCTCCCGGAGTTCGAAGAGTTCATCGATGTCAGCCAGGGAGATGGCGGTGACCATCACGCCGCGCCCGCCCGCCGTCGTCAGGCCTTCTGCCGTGAGGCGGCCCAGCGCTTCCCGGAGCGGCGTGCGTGAAACCCCAAGGCGCCCTGACTGTTCCACTTCAGCCAGCAGCGTGCCGGGCGGAAGCCGCCACTCCACGATGTCGTCGCGCAGTGCCCTGTAGGCGCGTTCGCTTGCCCGCACTGCTGCTCCAATCCCTCGGCTTTCCACTTCAGTGTATACAAGCAATGGAGAAAAGGAAGTCCGGGAAGCGAAAAGGGCACCAGTCCGGCGGCCGGTGTATACAGCTCGTCGGCTACCGCCCGCTCCAGCGGTATTCATTTTCCGGCCTGCCCGGCGTCCCGTACCGCGCAGTCCGCGAGACGGTGCCGGCGTCGGCAAGATACTCAAGGTACCGGCGTGCGGTCACCCGGGACATCCCCAGCGCATCCATCACCTCGGTGGCGGACACGGCGTCGTGCTGCTGCCTCACGAAGTCCTGGACCGAGCCCAGCGTGGAGGCCGAGAGCCCCTTGGGCAGGGGAAGTTCGGAGGGGGCCCGCAGGCTGGCGAACGCCTGGTCCACTTCGCTCTGGGATGTGGCGGACTTTCCCGACGCTGTGCCCGGGCCTGCAAGTTGCTGGCGGAACTGCCGGTAGCTTTCCAGCTTGTCCGCAAAGGTGGCGAACGTGAACGGCTTGATGAGGTACTGCACCACTCCGATAGCCACGGCGCTGCGCACAATGGCCAGCTCCCTGACGGCGGTGATGGCGATGATGTCGGCAAGAATGCCGGCCGAGCGCATGCGCCGGGCAATGTCCAGCCCGTGGAGATCGGGCAGGTTCATGTCCAGCAGGACCAGCTCCACGGGTTTGCCTGCTGCCGAAAACTCGTTCAGCAGCCGAAGCGCGGACTGGCCGTCCGGGGCGGTCCCGGCGAGCTCGAAACCCGGAACACGCCCCACGTAGGCTGCGTGCGCGGCGGACGCGATGGCCTCGTCCTCAACGACGAGGACCCTTATTTCACTCACGCTCCATGCTCCTTCTCTGGGGACAATGGTGCCTCTGGGGGCAATGCTGCGGGCAGGAACACTTCGAACTTGGCGCCGCGCCGTCCGTTGATGGTCAATGTACCTCCCAGCCGCTGTACAGCCTGGCGGACCAGGGCAAGCCCGATGCCCCGCCCGCCCGGCCCGGCGGGCTTTGTACTGTATCCGTGCCGGAGGATGTTCTCCACCGAGCCTGGATCAATCGGTGCGCCGGAATCGTGAACGGCGATGTCGAGCCCTTCCTCGTCGGATTCCACCGTCAGCTCCACCCGCCGGGGAGGCGTTCCCTCCGCGGCGGCGTCGATGGCGTTGTCCAGCAGGTTTCCGAGGATGGTCACCAGGTCCTGCACGGCGATGCCCTCCACCGTGCCCGATCCCAGGGTGGCGACATCCAGCTGGACTCCCCGCTCATGGGCTTCCGCCACCTTGCCCATGACCAGCGCACCCAACACCGGCTCGTCCACCGAGCTGACCATGTTGTCCGTCAGCTGCTGGCTGAGCTCCAGGTCCTTGGTGGCAAAATCCAGGGCCTCCCGGGTGCGGCCCAACTCTAAAAGCGAAACCATGGTGTGCAGCCGGTTTGCGTGTTCGTGGGTCTGCGCCCGCAGGGCGTCGGAAAGGGTCCGCATCGTTTCCAGCTCGTTGCCCAGGGCCTCGATTTCGGTCCGGTCCCGAAGGGTGGCCACTGTTCCGTACACCGGGGTCCTGCCCCGGCTGCCTGCTGTTTCCGGCCCCTTCGCCGGCCCCTGGTTCACCACCAGGACCCGGGATCCGGAGAGGACAATTTCGTCCTTTGCGCCGCGGCCGGATTCAAACAGGTAGCGGAGCTCCTCATCGAGGGGCAGTTCTGCGAGCGAC
This sequence comes from Arthrobacter sp. Cr_A7, assembly GCF_029222765.1. NCBI lineage: Bacteria > Bacillati > Actinomycetota > Actinomycetes > Micrococcales > Micrococcaceae > Arthrobacter > Arthrobacter sp. Cr_A7. The sequence goes on from NZ_JARHXQ010000003.1 coordinate 18,320, forward strand.
GGCGGACGGGTGGGGTCCTTGCTGCCCGTCTCATCCAGGCCCAGCAGCTCGGCGGCCTGGTCGTTGTACATCACCACTTTGCCTTTGGTGTCGATAAGGATCAGCCCTTCGCGGACTGAATGCAGCACGGACTCGTAGTAGGCGAAGAGCTGCGACAGCTGCTCCGGCCCCCAGCCCCGGGTGACCCGGCGAAGGTACCTGCCCAGCAGCCAGGACGCCAGGGACCCGCCCACCAGCAGGGCAAGCCCGATGGCCAGCAGGGCAGGCAGGCGTGCGGCGAAGGCGACGTCCACCGTCCCCACCGTGACGCCCACTGCCACCAGCGCCCTGACCGCACCGCCGGCGTCCTTGACCGGAACGATGGTCCGCACGGACGGGCCGAGGGTGCCTGCGGTGACCTCGGTGAATTCATCGCCGCGCAGTGCGGCGTCAATGGAACCGATATAGGGGCGGCCGAGCTCCTCACTCCGGGGATGGGTCCACCGCGTCCGGTCCGGAGCCATGATGGTGATGAAGTCGACGTCGGCACGTGCCATGACGTCCATGGCGTAGGGCTGCAGGAGGGATGAAGGTTCGTCGGAATCCGCCGCCTGCAGCACGAAGGGGCTGGCAGCAATTGCGTCCGCAATTCCTGCCATCCGCAAACCGGCCTCGTCGTAGGTGCGGTCACGGGCGTCGACATAGGTGGCGGATCCGACGATCGCGATAAACACCACCACGATCAGCAGGTTCGCTACGAAGAGCCGTCGGGCGATACTCCAGCGGTGGATCATCTGTACCTTCCCGCGCATCTTCCATGACTGTTATCTGCGCCACGACCAATATGAACGCAACGGTGAGCTGGGTCACGGCGTGCCCAATGATGGTTATCACACCGCAGGACGTGTTGAGCCCAGAGAATGTGCCCGCAGCGTCTACCAGATTATCCATAAGGAGACAACATCATGGCTTCTCAACGAGGAGAGTCGCTCGACACCGTGAAGACGCGGCGCAAGGGCATCGACAAATCGCATTACCTGTACATCGCCGTCATCGCCGCCGTCATCCTGGGCGCCCTGGTGGGACTGATGTTCCCTGAGGTTGGCAAGTCCCTCAAGCCGCTCGGCGACGGGTTCATCAAGCTCATCAAGATGATGATCGCCCCGGTCATTTTCTGCACCATCGTCCTGGGCATCGGCTCCATCGCCAAGGCGGCAACCGTGGGCAAGGTGGGCGGCCTGGCCCTGGGTTACTTCGTCCTCATGTCCACGTTCGCGCTCGGCATTGGCCTGGTTGTCGGCAACCTGATCCACCCCGGTGAAGGCCTGAAGCTTGCCCCTTACGATCCCAACAAGAAGGCGGAAGTAGACAGCACCGTCGCCTTCCTGCTCGGAATCATCCCGGGCGACATTCCGGTCCTCCCCACGTTGTTTGCTGCCATCCTCGTAGGGTTTGCCCTCCAGAAGATGGGCCCGCAGGGCGCCCCCATCCTCAAGGCCATCGGCCATGGCCAGGTCCTCGTCTTCCGCATCCTGATCATGATCATGTGGCTTGCCCCTGTGGGTGCCTTCGGTGCCATCGCCGCCGTCGTGGGAGCTACCGGCTTCCAGGCCATCGTCAGCATGTTCACGCTGATGGCCGCCTTCTACATCACCTGCGCACTGTTCATCGTGATCATCCTCGGCGGCCTGCTCAAGGTGGTCACCGGCGTCAACATCTTCAAGCTCATGAAGTACCTGGGCCGGGAATACCTCCTCATTTTCTCCACCTCATCCTCCGAAGCCGCCCTGCCCCGCCTGATCGCCAAGATGGAACACCTCGGCGTCTCGAAGCCGGTTGTCGGCGTGACGGTACCCACCGGCTACTCCTTCAACCTTGACGGCACCGCCATCTACCTGACCATGGCGTCCCTCTTCGTGGCCAACGCCATGGGTACGCCGCTGGACCTCGGCGCACAGGTCTCCCTGCTGATCTTCATGATCATCGCTTCCAAGGGCGCTGCAGGCGTCACCGGCGCCGGCCTGGCCACCCTTGCGGCAGGCCTGCAGGCACACAAGCCCGAACTGCTGGGCGGCGTGGGCATGATTGTCGGCATCGACCGGTTCATGTCCGAGGCCCGCGCTCTGACCAACTTCACCGGCAACGCCGTCGCCACCGTCCTGATCGGCACGTGGGTCAAGGAGATCGACGGCGACCAGGTCAACAGCGTCCTCTCCGGCCAGGAGCCCTTCGACGAAGCAACCATGCTGGCCCACCACCACGGTGAAGCCGCTCCCGAGCAAGCGGAAGCCCGCACCGTTCCGGTCAACGCCTGACCTCTTGGCCCGCCTTCTGGAAACCGCCCCCGCAGCCAACGCTGCGGGGGCGGTTTTCTGTACCCGGACAGGAAACCTTCGACCTCAACTAGAAGGTAAAGGCTCAACATCCGCGAAAAGTCAAGTTCCGTTGAATACCGTGTCGGTCGCTGTAACCTTGGGATCAAGAACGATCGGCGCTGGCCATCCAGCGGCAGGAAATCACCGTCATCGAAAGTGTGGATAGATACGTGAGCAGCGAACAGGGTTCAGCAACTCTGGAGGGCACGGAATTCGACCTGGAAAACGCGGTGATGGGTCCCACGGGGCGCCCATACCGCGAGTTCCCGGAACCCGCGCCGCTGTCCTCCCACGGTCCGGCCCGCGTCATCGCCATGGTGAACCAAAAGGGCGGCGTCGGAAAAACCACCTCCACCATCAACCTTGCCGCGGCACTGGCCGAATACGGCCGCCGCGTGCTGCTGGTGGACTTCGATCCCCAGGGTGCCCTCTCGGCCGGCCTGGGCGTCAACCCCCACGAGCTCGACCTCACCGTCTACAACGTGCTGATGGACCGCAAGGTGGACATCCGCGATGCCATCCACCAGACCGGCGTGGAGAACGTGGACCTCCTGCCGGCCAACATCGACCTCTCCGCCGCGGAAGTGCAGCTGGTCAATGAAGTAGCCCGCGAACAGGTGCTGGACCGGGCGCTGAAGAAGGTCGAAGACGACTACGACGTTGTCCTCATCGACTGCCAGCCGTCCCTGGGCCTCCTGACCGTCAACGCCCTCACCGCGGCGCACGGCGTGATCATTCCGCTGATTTGCGAATTCTTCGCCCTGCGCGCCGTGGCGTTGCTCGTGGAAACCATCGACAAGGTGCAGGACCGGCTCAACCCGCGGCTGCAGGTGGACGGTGTCCTCGCCACCATGTATGACGCGCGGACGCTCCACAGCCGCGAAGTCATCACCCGCCTGGTGGAGGCTTTCGGGGACAAGGTCTTCGAAACCGTCATCAAACGGTCCATCAAGTTTGCTGACGCAACCGTGGCCGCTGAGCCCATCACCAGCTACGCCGGAAACCACGTGGGCGCCGACGCATACCGCCGGCTGGCCAAAGAGCTGATCTCGCGCGGCGGCGCACCCTAGCCACGCCGTGGCCGAAACCAAGCCCGGCTTCGAGGTGCGGCTGGCCAACTTCACCGGTCCGTTCGACCTCCTGCTGGGACTGATCGCCAAGCACCAGCTGGACATCACTGAGGTGGCGATCGCCACCGTCACGGACGAGTTCATCAAGTACATCCGCAAGCTGCAGAAGCTCGGTGAGGAATGGGCACTGGACGAGGCCAGCGAGTTCCTGGTCATCGCCGCGACGCTGTTGGACCTCAAGGCCGCCCGCCTGCTTCCGGCCGGCGAAGTGGAGGACGACGAGGATATCGCACTGCTCGAGGCCCGGGACCTCCTGTTCGCGCGGCTTCTCCAGTACAAAGCCTTCAAGCACGTGGCCGGCCTCCTGGGCGAAACCCTCCACCAGGAAGGCCGCCGCTTTCCCCGCCAGGTGGCGCTGGAGGAACACTTCGCCGCGATGCTGCCCGAACTCGTCTGGAAGCACACCCCGGAACAGTTCGCCGCCCTGGCAGAGGCGGCGCTGCGGCCGAAGGCTCCACAGCCCACCCAGGTGGGGCTGGCCCACCTGCACGGCAGCAACGTGAGCGTCAAGGAACAGGCGGAAATTATGGGACTGCGCCTGCAGCAGGAATCCCCGCTGACTTTCCGGGCGCTGATTTCCGACGCCGATTCCACCCTGGTGGTGGTGGCCCGGTTCCTGGCGCTCCTGGAACTGTTCCGGGACAAGGCGGTCTCCTTCGACCAGCTTTCGCCGCTGGCGGACCTGGCCGTGCATTGGACTGCGGGAACCGGGGACTGGTCGGCGGACAACCTGAGTGAGGAATACGAGGAGCACCTGTGAACGGGCAATTGCCGGACGGCACAACGGATGTCCACAGCCTGCCGGGCGGGGCGAAGGCCGCCCTTGAGGCGGTGCTGATGGTCCTGGACCAGCCGGCCACGGAGGAGGAGCTGGCTGCG
>NZ_JARHXQ010000040.1:0-4653 GCF_029222765.1 Arthrobacter sp. Cr_A7
ACTGTTGTCTTACTGCGCTGCTGCTTCCAGCAGCTCCGCGCGGACCGCCTGGGTTGCCTTGACCAGGTTGCGCAGGGACTCTTCGGTCTCGACGTAGCCGCGGGTCTTCAGGCCACAGTCCGGGTTGACCCAGAGCTGGCGGGACGGGACGTGCTTGACGGCGGTGGCCAGGAGTTCAGTGACCTCGGCTTCGCCGGGAACACGCGGCGAGTGGATGTCGTAAACACCGGGACCAACACCGCGGCCGAAGCCGTGGGACTCGAGGTCGTGGACAACCTCCATGCGCGAGCGTGCAGCTTCGATGGAGGTCACGTCGGCGTCCAGGCCGTCGATCGCGTCGATGATCACGCCGAACTCGGAGTAGCAGAGGTGGGTGTGGATCTGGGTGGCGTCGGCGGCACCGGCGGTTGCCAGGCGGAAGGAGTCCACGGACCACTTCAGGTAGTCCGCGTGGTCTGCCTTGCGCAGCGGGAGGAGTTCGCGCAGGGCGGGCTCGTCCACCTGGATGACCTTGATGCCGGCGGCCTCGAGGTCGGCAATCTCGTCGCGCAGCGCAAGGCCAACCTGGTTGGCGGTCTCGCCCAGCGGCTGGTCGTCGCGGACAAAGGACCAGGCCAGGATGGTGACCGGACCGGTGAGCATGCCCTTCATCGGCTTGCTGGTCAGCGACTGTGCGTATTCTGCCCAGGCAACAGTGATGGGGGCGCTGCGGGTGACGTCGCCCCACAGGATGGAGGGGCGGGTGCAGCGGGAGCCGTAGGACTGGACCCAGCCGTGGACCGTGACGTCGAAGCCTTCCAGGTTCTCGGCGAAGTACTGGACCATGTCGTTGCGCTCGGGCTCGCCGTGGACCAGGACGTCGTAGCCGAGCTCCTCCTGCAGGTCGACGACGCGCTTGATCTCGTCCTTCATGAGCTTTTCGTACTGCTCGTCGGTCAGGTCACCCTTGTTGTTGCGGGCACGGGCCGAGCGGATTTCGGAGGTCTGCGGGAAGGAGCCGATGGTGGTTGTGGGCAGCGGCGGCAGGTGCAGCGCTTCTTCCTGGGCGGCTTCACGGACCGAGTACTCAGAGCGGCTGAAGTCGGCGGCGGTGAGGGCTTCGGTGCGGGCGCGGACGTCCTCGCGGCGGACGCCGTCGGCGGTGGCGCGGGATGCGATCACAGCGGAGGCTTCGTCGATGGCTGCCTTGGCGGATGCCGGGTCAGCCAGGTAGGACGCGAGGGTCTTGACCTCGACGGCCTTCTGATCCGAGAAGGCCAGCCAGCTGCGGAGCTGCTCTGAGAGCTGGGTTTCCTCGGCAACATCGTGCGGGACGTGCTGGGTGGAGGTGGAGGTGCTGACGGTAAGCTTCCCCGCGGCGGCCTTCAGGGCGTCCAGCTTCGCAGCTGATACGGCGAGGTCGTTGCGCCAGATGTTGTGGCCGTCAACCACACCGGCAACCAGGGTCTTGTTGCCCAGGCCAGCAAGGGCGGCCGCGGACGGAACCGCGCCCTTGAAGACATCGATGTGCAGGGCGTCGATGTTGGTGGCGGCGAGGGTGCCGAGCTGGCCGTCGAGGGCGCCGTACGGGGTGGAGACGAGGATCTGCGGGCGGTTGGCAGCGGCGGTGAGGACCTCGTAGGCACGGGCGACGGCTGCTTCGATTTCGGCGGCGGGGGCGTCCTGGTCCACCACGAGGGCGGGCTCGTCGAGCTGGACCCAGCTGGCACCGGCAGCGGCCAGCTTTTCGAGCAGCTGGACGTAGACGGGCAGGATGTCCTCGAGGCGGGACAGCGGAGCGAAACCGGCCGGGGCGTCGTCGGAGGCCTTGGAGAGCAGCAGGTAGGTGACCGGGCCCACGATGTACGGGCGGGTTTCGATGCCGTTGGCCAGGGCGAAGGCGAACTCGTCAACCTTGGCAGTGGAGGCGAGGGTGAAGCTGGTTTCCGGGCCGATCTCGGGCACCAGGTAGTGGTAGTTGGTGTCAAACCACTTGGTCATCTCCAGCGGCTGCTGTTCCTTGTTGCCGCGGGCCAGGTTGAAGTAGCCGTCGATGTCCAGCTGTCCCTCTTCATTGAGGAGCTTGCCGAAGCGGGCCGGCACGGCGCCGAGGTGGGCGGTAGTGTCCAGAACCTGGTCATAGTAGGAGAAGGTGCCCGGGACGGCTGCGGCTTCGGTCAGGCCGAGTTCCTGCAGGCGCTTGGCGATGGTCAGCTGGATGTCCTTCGCGGCTGCATCCAGTGCGGCGGCGTCGATCTTGCCGGCCCAGTAGGCCTCGACGGCCTTCTTGAGTTCGCGGCGGCGGCCGATCCGGGGGTAGCCCAGGAGTGAGGCGGAGGGGAAGGGAGTGTTCTGTGAAGTCATGGCAGATTCCTAAAGGTGGGAGCTGTGATGTCTGAAGGCTGTGCTGTGCTGTGCTGAGGGATAATCAGCTGGCGAGCTGCGGGCGCGCCGCAACGCTGTGGCGGCTGGCTGCCCGCTGGTGCCGCGGAAGGGCTAGCTTGTCCAGCACCTCGAGCGCGCTCTGGTGCTCATTGAAGGTGTAGAGGTGGATGCCGGGGGCTCCCGCATCCAGTGCCGCATTAGCAAGGTCGACAGTGGCGCGGACGCCGATCCGGAGGCGTTCGATGTCGTTATCGGCAGCAGCAAGCCGCTCCAGCAGATCCGGAGACGGCTCCACGCCCGCCAGTTCGCCCAGCCGGGTGACCCGGCGGAGGCTGGTCAACGGCATAACGCCCGGGATGATGGGGATGGTGACCCCGGCCCGGCGGGCCCGGGTCAGAAGGCTTACGTACTGCTCAGCGTCGAAGAAGACCTGGGTGATGGCGAAGTCAGCACCGGAACGCTGCTTGGCAAGCAGCACTTCGATGTCGTGTTCCTCGCTCGGCGACTCCGGGTGCCGTGAGGGGTAGGCTGCTACGCCCACGGCGATTTTTCCGGCGCACAGCAGGGCCGACCTCCGCTGTTCAACCCGGCGAATAAGCTCGATCAGGTCCTGGGCGTAACGGAGTGACCCTTCTGCCGGCTGGCCGCCGTCCTTGGGCTGGTCACCGCGAAGGGCAAGGATGCCGCGCGCACCGATGTCCAGCAGTTCGCCGATAATCCCCGCCAGTTCCTGCGGCGTGTTGCCCACGCAGGTCAGGTGGGCGATCGGGCGGAGGGTTGTTTCCAGCAGGAGCCGGTGGATCAGTTCCACGGCGGTGTCCCGATTGGAGCCGCTGGCCCCGTACGTGACGGAGACGTAGTCCGGTGCGGTGGTCTCCAGTTCCCGGATAGTGGTCCAGAGCGTTTCAGCGGCAGCCGCTGAACGCGGCGGGAACAGCTCGTAGGAAAGCGCCACGGGAGCGGCGTCGGTAAGATTCGGGTGTGCGTCAATAAGGCTTGGTGGTGACATTTGCGTCCTTGGCTTTGGGCCATTGAGGGCCAGCTGTCAGCAGATGTGACGGCGGGTCGGCAATGAATTGAGTTTGGGGAACACGAAAAAACTCCACAGGAACGCAGCCGCGACTGTTACGCCTGTAATGGAGTTATCCGTGAGCAAATGTCAGGCCCACATGGGGGCACCCACACCCTCCATAAGGAGGATCGCTGACACGTTACCGCGGTAACTTGTATACGACTCTAGGAGCGGCCGGGAGAGCATTCAAGTCGGCCTTCGAATTAAGACGCAGCTTTACGCCTTATTTCGCAACGGGACAGAATTATCTTCGCCGGCTCAACCTCTTTCCACCTGCCCTGCGCCGGCGCGAAGTCCAGCAGGCGCGCTGATGCCGAGACCATTAGCCGGCAGGCCCCGCCCGACCCAGTATCTGGACGGCGGGCTTCAACGCTTCCTGGCGCCGAACCGGCTCCCGGGGTGGTGCGTGGCCGGTACGACGGCGGATGGCGGGCTCAGTTCCAACTCTCGCCTGCGTGCCAGGCAGTGGCGGCGCGGTGGAGTGGTACGTGTGGCCTGTTGGTGTCCGCGTTTCGACGGTGTGGCGGGTTCCGGGGATGGGTTTGGCGGTCCAGCCGGGGTTTTCCTTGGTGTGGTTGCAGGCTTCGCAGAGCCCCTGGCCGTTGGTGCTGCTGGTTGGTCCGTCGTTGTGCCAGGGGATGACGTGGTCGTCATGCCGGATGGGCGCGTCGCAGTACGGGGTCCGGCAGGTGTCGTCGCGGACCTGGAGGAACCGGCGGAGCCCGGGTGGGAAGAACCTGGCTTTTGAGTCCATCGCGACCAGCTCACCGGTGCCGGGGGCTGTGTAGAGCCTGCGGAGCCAGACCGACAGTTCATGCTGGTCGGGAGAACTCGAACCAGAACCAACAACAGCCTCAGCACCAACAGCAGTGTCAGCGCCAGAGTCCCCGCCGGCGACAGAACCAGCAACGGCATCGGAGCCAGAAGCAAGGCCAGCAACGGCACCAGCATAAAAGCCGGGGCTGGTTGTCCTGTTCAGGATGGTTTCGCGTGCCCATTGTGCGGGGACGGTGCCGTAGCCGGTGAGTCGGGCGGGTTCACTGTCGCCCTGCAAGAGGGTGCGGTCGGTCATGACGAGCTGGATGTCGATCCCGGCGATCCCGCCCGGGGTCCCGGTGACGCGTTCGACCAAAGAATCGGCCATGATCTGGCCGCGGGAGCGTTCATCCCCTGCGGACCGCAAAGAATCGGCGTGCCTGGTGAGGGATGCGTACGCG
>NZ_JARHXQ010000041.1:0-37458 GCF_029222765.1 Arthrobacter sp. Cr_A7
AGAAACCGACGCTCAGCGCCGAAGGATCGCGGTAAGCCGGTGGGTGTCCTGCCGGGCGCGGCTGCGGCCCAGGTAAAGAACAGCCGCGACGGCGGCCGCAGCGCCCAGCACGATGGGCAGGACCCACGGAAGCCAGGTCAGCCCCGGCCGGTAGCCGAAGCCGGCGGCCATGAGGATGATCCAGGTGAGGGCCCCTACACCCACGGCTACGCCGGCGGGAAGGCCGGCGCCGTACTTGGCATGCCGCCTGTCATTCGCCCAGACAATAAAGCCGGCGGCGACGGTGGCGAGCACAACGATGGTCAGGGAAAGCAACGGATCTCCTCGGGATTCGCGGCAGCGCGGGGCTGGGCTAGAACTGGCCGAACCCTACGCGGCGGACCTCTTCGGCGCCGATCTCCACGTAAGCCAGGGCATTTCCGGGAACAATGATCAGGCGTCCCTTGTCATCCGTCAGGCGCAGCTCGCTGCCGGCGTTGATGGCTTCGCCCACAACCTTGGCCACCGTGTCTGCGTCCTGTGCCGATTCGAGCACAATCTCGCGGCCAACATTCTGAACGCCGATCTTAATTTCCACAGGGGGCCTCCCAGCCAGTCAAAGTTCGTTGGTGATGTCTTATTTGTAGTCTAGGACTCTTTGGGGAAGCGAGAGATTCCGCGCCAAGCTAAACGGTAGATGAGGTCACTGGCCACATCGAGGTCAAGATTACCGTCGGTTTCAAGCCAGTAGCGGGCACTGACCTGCGCCATCCCGGCGAGTCCGCGCCCCAAAAGCTCCGCCTCGAGGTGGGGGAGTTTGGTGTCGCCGGCAATGACGCGGGCAATGGCGTCCGCGAAGGTCCGGTTGAAGGTCTCCAGGCGTGAACTGACATCCGGATCGTTGATGAGGTCCGACTCGAACACGAGCCGGTGGGCCTGGTCATCGTTGGCAATAAAGCGGAAGTAGGCGCGCATGACGGCCTTCACGCGCTCCTTGTTGTCCGTGGTGGAGTCCAATGCGCCCAGCATCAGCTCGGTCAGGGACGCAAGGTGGCTTTCCAGCAGTGCAAGGTAAAGCTCGCGTTTGGAGGGAAAGTGCTGGTACAGGACCGGTTTGCTGACATGGGCCGTTTCGGCGATCTCGTCCATCGCGGCGCCGTGGTAGCCATTGGCTACGAAGACTTCCTGCGCGGCGGAAAGGAGCTGGGCGCGCCGCTCATCGCGGGGAAGCCGGGCGGAGCGCTGGCCTGCTGGACGCGGGGAGGTTTGCGGTTCGGCGGCGGGCGGGCGTTCAGCCCGTGCTTCAGGGACCACGGTTGTCCTTCTTTCCATTGCAGTTACCTCCACTTTACTGCGGGGTAATATGACCGGGCGGTATCCCGGGGCCTACATTGAAGTATGGCTTCGACTTTCACCGCAAATATTTCAACTGTTTCGCTGGATCCGTTGGTGGAACCGGCAGGTGAGCTCACCCCTGCCGAGGTGGAACGCTACTCGCGGCACCTCATTATTCCCGAGATCGGTACCCTGGGGCAGCGGCGGCTCAAGAACGCCAGGGTCCTGGTGATCGGCGCCGGCGGGCTCGGATCGCCGGCCCTGCTGTACCTCGCCGCAGCGGGCGTTGGAACAATCGGAATCATCGATGACGACACGGTGGACCTCAGCAACCTGCAGCGCCAGGTCATCCACGGCGTGGCCGACGTCGGCAGGCCGAAGATCGAGTCGGCCCGGGATGCGATTGCGGCGCTGAACCCGTTGGTGGATGTCCGGCTCCACGACGTGCGCCTGGACGCCGCCAACGCCCTGGAGCTGTTCGCCGGGTACGACCTGATCCTTGACGGGGCGGACAACTTTGCCACCCGCTACCTGGTGAACGACGCAGCCGCCATCCTCGGCAAGCCCTACGTGTGGGGTTCGATCTTCCGGTTCGACGGCCAGGTCAGCGTCTTCTGGGAGAAGCACGGGCCCACTTACCGCGACCTCTACCCTGAGGCCCCGCCGGCGGGCTCTGTGCCCTCCTGCGGCGAGGGCGGCGTCTTTGGCATGCTGTGCGCAGCCGTGGGATCTCTGATGGTGACGGAGGCAGTCAAGCTGATCACCGGCGTCGGACGTTCCCTGCTGGGCCGTGTGGCGCTCTTCGACGCCCTGGGCGGCAGCTGGCGGGAAATCCGGGTGTCCAAGGACCCCGCAGCGGAGCCCATCACTGAACTCACGGATTACGAGGCGTTCTGCGGCATCACGCCGGCAGCCCAGTCGGACACGGAACATACCGTCACTGCCACGCAGCTGGCCACCATGCTTGCATCGCGGAAAGCGGGGCTCAAGGACTTTGAGCTCGTGGACGTCCGTGAGCCGGGCGAATACGACATCGTGCGGATCGACGGGGCCGTCCTCATCCCGCAGGGCAGGATCCTGGCCGGCGACGCCTGGGCGGAGATCCCACAGGACAAGGACATTGTCTTCCACTGCAAGTCCGGGGCCCGCTCGGCGAATGTCCTGGCGGCGGCCCGGAAGGCGGGGTACGAGCGGATCAGCCATCTCGACGGCGGCATTCTCGCCTGGGTGCGTGACGTGGAACCCCAGAAGCCCGTCTACTGACAAACCGCCTCAGCGACGCTCTCTCACTTATTGCCCTTGAAATTGCGACGCTCTCTCACTTTCTAAAAGGAAGTGAGAGAGCGTCGTCGTTTAAGCAACGTTAAGTGAGAGAGCGTCGGTGAGGGTCAGGCGCTTTCGAGGCCCCGGTGGTCCACCGGGCATTCCGCCTGGGCTGTGGGGCTAGCGGGCTGCTCCACGGTGATGCCGTAGAGGGCTTCCAGGGCCGCCACGTATTCGTCCTGCTGGCCGTTGGCCGCCAGCTCGCGGGCGCGGACCGTGGGCACGTGGAGCAGCTGCTTGACCATGCGGCGAAGCGCGAATTCCACTTCCTCGGCAGCGGCGGTGCAGCCGTGCCGGGCCCGGACTTTTTCCATTTCTGCGTCCAGCACGTTCATAGTGTGCCGACGGAGGGCAACAATGGCCGAATCCACGGAGCGGGCCTCACGTTCCTGCTCAAAGGCCTTCGCGGCGCCGTTGACGATGCCACTTGCCTGCGTCAGCGATTCGGCCTGCTCCTGTGGCGCGGCGAGGCGCACCGATTCCAGGGTGAGGAGTTCGACGCCGTCGAGCTCACCCACGGCGGGATCGAAATCATGTGTCAGTGCCAGGTCAATGGCGATCAGCGGCTGCGGGGAATTGGCGCGCACCTGGGCCAGTTCATCGGCCTCCACCCGGGTATCGGAACCGCTGCACCCGATCATGACGTCCGCGGCAGCAACCGCGGGATACAGTGTTTCGGCGTCGAGGGCGGTACCGCCACGGGTGGCGACGAATCCCTCGGCACGGCCGGAGGACGAAAAGACCGAGATGTCCGTGCAGCCCCGTTCGCGCAGCAGCGCCATGGTTGCGCCGGCGTAGGCACCGGTCCCGAACACCACCACTTTTTTGGTGGTCCAGTCCTGGTTCTCGGAAAGGTCTGTTGCCAGGTCCAATGCCACCGACACGATGGACAGGCCGCGCGAACCTAGCGCAGTTTGGGCGCCGACGTCCTTGGCGGTCTTGGAGGCGGCCTGGAACAGCCGCACCAGTCCGGAGCTGGCGGTGCCTTCGTGCTGGGCGGTGATCAGTGCCCGCCTGACCTGGCCCGCGATTTCCCGTTCACCGACGACGGCGGAGTCCAGTCCGGCGCTGACGGCGAAGAGGTGCTGGCTTACTTCAGGGCCGGTGCGGGTGCTGAAGGAACGGGAGACGAGCGATTCGCTGAGTCCGCTGACATCGCTGATCTGGGCTACAAGGGCCGCGCGGGCGGCCTCGACGTCGTCCGGGTGCGGCGCTTCGCCGTAGATTTCGTAGCGGTTGCAGGTGGCAAGGACAACCGCACCCTTCACTGCCGGTGATCCGGAGAGAGCGGATGTGGCAATACCAGAGGAACCGTTGCTCAACTGGGCAACGGTCTCAAGATCGATGTCGGCGTGTGTAGCCACCAATGAAAAAAGAACCACAACGGATCAATCATAGCTTTTTCGTTCCTCGGTAGAACAACTACCTGCCCCGTCAAGGGCCGGAGGGGCTTGTGATTCCCGCCACGGCGGCCGCGGGGCCCCAACGGGAGACAGTCTGTCGTTATCTTTTGGCGCTGATTTTCGGCACAATCGATGGCATGACTCCTAGCCCTGCCGTCTCCGCTGCCGGCGTACTTGCCGCTGACCATCCACTGCTGGACGGCCGCACCGCGGACTCCCCGCTGATAACGGCCTACCGCGGCGGCAAGCCGTCCCGCCGTCCCGTCTGGTTCATGCGGCAGGCAGGTCGTTCACTGCCCGAATACCTCAAGGTGCGCGAGGGCATCGCCATGCTGGACTCCTGCCTCCGGCCTGAACTGGCATCCGAGATCACGCTGCAGCCGGTCCGCCGCCACGACGTCGATGCGGGGATCTTCTTCTCGGACATCGTCATTCCACTCAAGCTTGCCGGCGTGGGCGTGGACATCGTCCCGGGCGTGGGCCCTGTCCTCGACAAGCCCGTCCGTACGGCCGCGGACGTCGCGGCGCTGCCCCAGCTGACATGGGAAGCTCTGGAACCCATCCGGGAAGCGGTCCGGCTGACGGTGGCCGAACTGGGCAAGACGCCGCTGATCGGGTTCGCCGGCGCACCCTTCACGCTTGCGGCCTACATGGTTGAAGGCAAGCCTTCCCGCGACCACCTCGGGCCGCGCACCATGATGCACGCCGACCCGGAAACCTGGAACGCCCTGGCCAACTGGGCCGCCGACGCCTCCGGCATGTTCCTCCAGGCTCAGCTGGAAGCCGGCGCCTCCGCCGCGCAGCTGTTCGACTCCTGGGCAGGTTCGCTGGGACTGGCCGATTACACCCGGTTTGTTGCCCCGGCGTCGTCCCGCGCCCTGGACCATGTGCGGCACCTCGGCGCGCCGCTCATCCACTTCGGCACGGGAACTTCCGAGCTCCTCGTTGCCATGCGCGACGTGGGGGTCGACGTGGTGGGCGTGGACTACCGGCTGCCGCTGGATGAAGCGAACCGCCGGCTGGGCGGCAGCGTTCCGTTGCAGGGAAACATCGATCCTGCCCTGCTGTCGGCGCCCTGGAACGTCCTTGAAGCGCACGTCCGCGAGGTCATCGCCGCCGGCTCCGCTGCCCCCGGGCACGTCCTCAACCTTGGCCACGGCGTGCCGCCCGAGACGGACCCGGCAGTCCTGACCCGGGTGGTTGAACTCATCCACTCCATCTCCCCGGAGTAACCGGTGGGCAGTGCGCCGCTGGACCCCGGAACTGCGCTGGTGCTGGGCGGCGGCATCTCCGGGCTGCTCTCCGCGCGGGAGCTGGCTGCCGCCGGGTACCGGGTCACCCTCCTGGAGGCCGGCAGCGGGTGGGGCGGCTGCGTGGGCAGCCATGTGGTGGCCGGCCTGACCCTGGACAGCGGTGCCGAGTCCTTTGCCACGCGGTCCAATGCCGTCTCCGGACTTGCCGCTGAACTGGGCCTGGCGGACAACATTGTGGCTCCAAGGCCCGGCGGGGCATGGGTGCAGCTCCCCGAAGGCCCCCGTGAACTTCCCAAGACCGGGATACTCGGCATCCCGGCCAACCCCTGGGACCCGGAGGTCCGCCGGACCCTTGGCCTCCCGGGTTCCCTGCGTGCTTCCCTGGACCGGTTCCTGCCCGCTTCGGTAGGAAGCGGGCGTGACGTAGTCAGCGTCGCCGCCCTCGTCAAGGCCAGGATGGGCGCCCGGGTGCTGGAACGGCTCGTAGCCCCGGTGGTGGGCGGTGTCCATTCTGCCGATCCTGCACTGCTCGACGTCGACATGGTGGCTCCCGGGCTCCGCGCCAGGCTCCGGCAGCACGGCTCCCTCGCCGCGGCCGTAGCCGCCCAGCGGCGCGGCGGGCACAAGGCGGCAGGAGTGCCGGGCGCCTCCACCTCCGGCCAACCCGCCAAAGCCGGGTCCGCCGTCGCCGGCCTGGCAGGCGGCATGCATACCCTGGTGGATGCGCTGGTTAAGGATCTCCGCGGGCGGGGTGTCACGCTCTTGGCCGACACGCCGGCCGTTTCGGTCGCCCGCTCACCAGAGGGATGGCGCGTCCAGTCCGTCGGCGGAACGTTCGACGCCGGCGTGCTGGTGGTGGCGGTGGACGGCCCCACCGCCGTCGACCTGCTGGAAGGGCCGGTCCCCGCGATTGCAGGCAAGAAGCCGGCATCAGGACCGGACATAAAGCTTGTCACCCTGGTGCTGGACAACCCCGGCCTGGACAGCCGCCCCCGCGGCACGGGTGTGCTGGTGGCACCGCAGACCCCCGGGATCGAAGCAAAGGCGCTGACCCATGCCACCGGCAAATGGCAGTGGCTGGCAGATGCAGCTGGCCCCGGAAGACATGTCCTGCGTCTCTCCTATGGCAGGGCGGACGGGGCAGGGGAACCATCCGCCGGGCCGGAGACCGATGACAGCCTCCTGGCCGCCTCCCTGCGCGATGCGGCGGCGCTGCTGGGCGTCGGCATTACCAGGGAAAGCCTGGTTGATTGGGACGTTGTCCGCTGGCGTGGGTCCCTGCCGTTTGCCGCCGTCGGCCACCGCGCACGGGTCACGGCGATCCGTGAAGCGTGCACCGCGGCCGGCGGCCTGGCCCTGGTGGGCGGCTGGGTGGCGGGCAACGGGCTGGCCGCCGTGGTGTCCGACACTCGGACACAAGTTCGGAACTTGGTCGGCTGAACGTCGTCGCTGGTCAGCGCGCCACGAGCTCAAAACCTGCCTCTCCCAGGCGGCGGTTTGCCCTTTTGCCGGTTTTAAGTTCCCCCGCCGATCTGGTTAGGGTCGGTGACTATGGTTGACAACAGGTCCGAGCTTTCAATGTCCCGGACCGGTATCCATGGGGGAATCCGGCGCGGCTCAGCAGCTGCGGCAATCGGAGCGGTACTGGTTCTAGCCACCGGCGTTTCTGCGTCCCAGGCAGCGGAGGTGACGCCCGACCCTGGTGACCCGGCCGCACCCGTCACGCAGCAGAACAAGATCCTCCCCCTGGAAGCCTCCCTGCAGGGCCAGTCCGAGGCCGCCCGGCAGGATGCCCCCGGCCAGAACCGCGACGGGAAAGATGCCAAGGGCAAGGAATCCGGCGGCAACGGAAACGGAAAGGGAAAGCAGGCCGATCCCGGCAAGGCTCCCAGCCCCAGCCCATCCGCAAGTGCCTCCGCGATTCCAGTGCCGCCGGCGCTTCTCCCGGCGGTAACGGCCACCCTGAGTCCCTCAGCAACCGCCGCACCCACCCCCAGCACGGAGCCGTCTGGCGCGCCAACGGCCAGCGCGCCGGGTGCGGGCAAGACTCCCACCACCCCCTCTGCAACATCGGCTCCGGCGCCGTCGCGAACTGCGCCGGCCGCCTCCGCCGCCGCTCCGGCGCCTGCTTCAGCGCCGGCTCCGGATGCAGGGGTTTCCGACAGCCCGGAAACCTCCGCGGCCCCCGCAGGCGCACCGGCGGCAAACCCGGCCTCCCCTGCATCCCCTGCATCAGAGCCGGGCAAACCTGCGGCGGCGGCGGAGGACCAAACCGGAACCGACGCTACGGCAGGACAAGAACCCTTTGCCGGGACGGCTGCAACGGACCGCCAGGCCGCCGCATCGCCCTTGTATTCCTCGCCCTACGCCGCGCCGCAGGCCGCCGGATGGACGCCGTACTCCACGGGCACGCCGGGCAGCACGCCGCGCAGCAATGCCCGGCTTGCTGCACAGCCGGAACCGCGCAGCGCCATGGTCTGGCTGGGCTCAGGGCTGGTTGGCGTGGCTGGTGCCGCCGGGCTGGTCCTTTTCCGCCTGCGCAACCCCTAGGCCGGCACCGGTCGGTGCCGGCCTGCGTGCACGGTTGTGACCTTGCGCACTTCTACGAGCTGTAGAACTCGTTGGTTTCGACTTGACGCGTACTACAGGGCAAACTTGTAACCATGAGCCACACTTCTGCCGAATCTGTCACTAAAACCGAAGAATCAGCCGAGCAGTTCTTCACTCTTTGGACGGTCTTCAAGCGGTCCGAGGCAGTGGTCCGCAGCGCCAATGCCGCCGCTGACTTCGAGGCCCTGCTGGAACGGCTTGCCGAAGCGGGCGTGACCCACCGCGGCAGCTACGACGTCTCGGCCATGCGCGCCGATGCCGACATTATGGTGTGGCTCCACGGCCCCAAGCCGGAAGCCCTGCAGCAGGCCATCCGCGACATCCGCCGCAGCACCCTTTTCACCGGAACCGAGATCGTCTGGTCTGCCATGGGTGTCCACCGCGAGGCTGAGTTCGCGAAGAACCACACGCCCGCATACTCCCGTGGGGTGGCACCGGCTGAATGGCTGTGCGTCTACCCGTTCGTCCGCTCCTACGAGTGGTACATCCTTCCCGAGGCCGAGCGCGGAAAGATGCTTCGCGACCACGGCCTGCTGGGCCGCGACTTCCCGCAGGTCATCTCCAACACGGTCTCCTCCTTCGCCCTGGGCGACTGGGAGTGGATCCTCGGCCTGGAAGCTCCCGAGCTTGTGGACCTGGTGGACCTGATGCGCCACCTGCGCGCCACGGAAGCACGCAACCACGTCCGCGAGGAAATCCCGTTCTACACCGGACGCCGGATCTCCGCCGAAGAGGTAGCCGAGGTCCTCGCATGAGTCCCCTTGATCCGCAGGGAACCACCGCCGTTAACCCTGTCACCGAGGCCGGCCGGATGGCCCCCAAGGATTACGACGCCGTCCTCCTCGCCTCGTTCGGCGGCCCCGAAGGGCAGGAGGACGTCATCCCGTTCCTCCGCAACGTCACCCGCGGCCGCGGGATCCCGGACGAGCGGCTCGAGGAAGTCTCGCACCATTACCGGGCGAACGGCGGCATCAGCCCCATCAACCAGCAGAACCGCGAGCTCAAGGCGGCACTCGAAGCCGAACTGGCCGCCCGCGGCATCGAACTTCCGGTGCTGTGGGGCAACCGCAACTGGGCGCCCTACATCCCGCAGACCCTGCAGGACGCGTACGACGCCGGCCACCGCCGGGTGCTGATGATCACCACCAGTGCCTACTCCTGTTACTCCAGCTGCCGCCAGTACCGCGAGGACATCGGCATGGCCCTGACCGAAACCGGCCTGGACGGACGCCTTGAGGTGGACAAGGTCCGCCAGTACTTCGACCACCCCGGCTTCGTGGAGCCGTTCGTGGAAGGTACCGCCGCCGGCCTCGCCGACGTCCGTGCCAAGCTGGCAGAAGCCGGAACCCCGGACGCGCCCATCCAGATCCTCTTCGCCACCCACTCCATCCCCACCCGGGACGCCGACGCAGCGGGCAGGTCCGAGGGCGAACCGCGCGAATTCGAGGAAGGCTCAGCCTATGTGGCCCAGCACCTCGCCACTGCCGCGGCCGTCATCGGCCGGGTCCAGGAAGAATCCGGCCTGACCGCACCCTGGTCACTGGTGTATCAGTCCCGCTCCGGCGCCCCGCACGTGCCGTGGCTTGAGCCTGACATCAACGATGCAATTGAGGAGCTGGCCGGCCAGGGCATCAAGGGCATCGTCATCGTGCCCCTGGGCTTCGTCAGCGACCACATGGAAGTTGTCTGGGACCTGGATACCGAGGCCCTGGAAACCTGCGCCAACCTGGGCCTGGCCGCCACCCGCGTCCCAACCCCCGGAACGCACCGCAAGTTCGTCAACGGCCTGGTGGACCTGATCTCCGAACGCACGGCGGCAAACAACATCAGCGACCGCCCTGCCGTGACGGACCTGGGCCCCTGGTACGACGTCTGCCGGCCCGGGTGCTGCGCAAACTTCCGGGGCGAAAAGCCCACCATCGCCGGGGCGGACACGACGGTGGGCACCGGCCATGACCCCTATCCCGCGGCACCGGCCGGCCGGGACGCAACCCAGGGAGCAGCACAGCAGTGACCGTCCGGATCGGAACGAGGGCCAGCAAGCTGGCCCTGACCCAGACGCAGCAGACCGCGGACCAGCTTGCCGCCGTCGGAGGCTTTCCCGTGGAGCTCGTCCACATCAGGACCGATGGCGACGTCCTCACCGGATCGCTGTCGCAAATGGGCGGCACCGGCGTTTTCGTGGCCGCCCTGCGCGATGCGCTGCTCCGGAACGAGTGTGACGTCGCCGTCCATTCGCTGAAGGACCTGCCCACCGGGGCGGCAGTGGGCCTGAGCCTTGCAGCGACGCCGCGGCGTGTGGATGTCCGTGACGTCCTTTGCGCACGGGACGGGCTGAAGCTCGCCGATCTCCCCGCCGGTGCCACGGTGGGGACGGGTTCGCCCCGCCGCGCCGCCCAGCTCCGCGCGGCCCGGCCCGACCTGGAAATCCTGGACATCCGCGGCAACGTGGACACCCGCCTCGGCAGGGTCCCCGGGCTCCCCGGCAACACCACGGACCAGGTTGTTCCTGGCAAGTCCTGCGACCTTGACGCCGTTGTGCTGGCGGCAGCCGGCCTGGAGCGCATCAACAGGCTGGACGCGGTCAGCGAATACCTCGAGACGGACGTTATGCTCCCCGCCGCCGGACAGGGTTCCCTGGCGATCGAATGCCGCACCGCCGATGCACCTCCGAGGCCCGGTTCAACCGAAGGATCCCGGCGAGTGCTGGCCCAGGCGCTGGCTGCACTCGATGACCCGGACACCCGGCTCGCCGTCACCGCGGAGCGGGCCCTGCTGGCCCGGCTTGAGGCCGGGTGCGCGGCTCCGGTGGGCGCCTACGCCTACCGCAAGGGCAGCATGCTTCACCTGGAAGCCGTGGTGTGTGCCGTGGACGGCACAGCTTCGGTCCGGGACAAGCGCGCAACTGACGGGCTGACCGAAGTGGGGGCCACCCTGCTGGGCATCGAACTGGCCGAAGTCCTCCTTGCCGGCGGGGCCGCCGACATCGCAGACCTGCAGGCTTCCTGACCTGGCCATGGGATCGCCTTCCCGTGCATCCGGTCCGGACCAACCGCTCAGCGGAGCCCGGGTCCTGGTCACGCGCAGCCCCGAACGCTCGCTCTCGCTCGTGGCTGCACTGGAAGAGGCCGGAGCCAGCGCCGTCCTCCTGCCGCTCATCGACTTCGAACGGGCGGCAGACCAGCATTCCCTTGACGTAGCCTGCGATGCCCTGGGCGCCGGCGCCTTCGACTGGCTGGTGGTCACGAGTGCCACCACGGTCCATGTCCTCCTGGACAAGGCAAAGGATCGCGGCGTGGTGCTCAACCAGTGGATCCCTGCCGGCACCCGTATCGCTGCCATCGGTCCGGCGACGCGCGGGCTGCTGGAAGCGAACGGGTTGGTTGTCCACCTGACGCCTTCGGGCGAGCAGTCCGCCGCCGGGTTGCTCGAGGTGTGGCCGGGCGGAGGCAGGGTCCTGCTGCCGCAGGCCGACATCGCTGCACCCCGGCTGGCCGAGGGACTGCTCGCGGCGGGCAGCAACGTTACGGTGGTCACCGCCTACCGGACCGTCGAATACCCGGCGTCAGCGGAGCGCAGGCTCGCCGTCCCGGTGGAAGACGGGGGACCGGGCCAGGCGCCGCCGTCGTACTCGCTGCTGTCACCGGCCGCAGCCGCTGCCGGGATAGCGGACGGAAGCATCCATGCGGTCGTCGCAGCCTCGCCCAGCGCGGTGCGGCGCATCGCTGACCTCACACCGCTGCACCGCTGCCGCCTGGTGGTGATTGGGCGTTCGACGGCGGAGCAGGCGGCCGCGCTTGGCCTGCCGGTGGCCGCGGTGGCGGCTGAGCCCACGCCGGAAGGCCTTGTTGCCGCCGTCGAAGCCGCCCTTGGGCACCAACCTGAAACAACGTGAAGGACAGGACATGACTTTTCCCAGCCAACGCCCCCGCCGCCTCCGCACCACGCCTGCCATGCGCCGGCTGACCGCTGAAACACGCCTGGCGCCGGCCGAGCTCATCCTTCCGGCCTTCATCAGGGAGGGGCTGACCGAACCCAATCCCATCACGTCCATGCCGGGCGTTGTCCAGCACACCACAGACACCCTCAAGCGTGCCGCCGCCGAGGCTGTTGAGCTGGGACTCGGCGGGATCATGCTCTTCGGCATCCCCGAAACCCGCGATGCTGAGGGCTCGGCCTCCCTGGACCCGGAGGGTGTGCTGAACAAGGCCATCCGGGACGTCCGGGCCGAGGTTGGTGATGATCTGGTGATCATGAGCGACGTGTGCCTGGACGAGTTCACGGACCATGGCCACTGCGGCGTGCTCGACGACGACGGGTACGTGGACAACGACCGGACCGTGGAAATCTACGCCCGGATGGCCGTGGCGCAGGCGGATGCCGGAGCGCACATGCTGGGCCCTTCCGGAATGATGGACGGACAGATCGCCGCGATCCGTGCCGCCCTTGACGAAGCCGGCCACACCAACACCTCAGTCATTGCCTATGCTGCGAAGTACGCGTCCGCTTTCTACGGACCGTTCCGTGAGGCGGTGGATTCGCAGCTGAAGGGTGACCGCCGGACGTACCAGATGGACGCCGGCAACCGCACCGAGGCCCTGCGTGAGGTGGAGCTCGATCTGGCGGAGGGCGCCGACATCGTGATGGTGAAGCCGGCCATGAGCTACCTGGACATCATGGCCGACGTCGCCGCCATGAGCCCCGTGCCGGTGGCTGCCTACCAGATCTCCGGCGAGTACGCGATGATCGAAGCGGCCGCGGCCAACGGTTGGATCGACCGGCGGGCGGCCATCACCGAGTCCGTGCTGGGAATTCGCCGGGCCGGTGCCCACATGGTGCTGACGTACTGGGCGGCCGAACTGGCCGGCTGGCTCAAGGAATCCCGGTGAGCGAGGCCGTTTCCTCCGGGTTCACCACTTCGCCCGGACCCGGTGGGCAGAACCCGACCGCGCCCGTGGGCGATGCCCGGATCCTGCTCGGCCTCAATACGTTCGGCGACGTCGGCGAGAAGCCCGACGGCAGCCCGTTGCCGCATGCGCAAGTCCTGCGGCAGCTGCTGGAACAGGCAGAGCTGGCAGACGCCGTCGGACTCCACGCATTTGGCGTGGGGGAGCACCACCGCAAGGACTTCGCGGTGTCCGCCCCGGAAGTCTTCCTGGCGGCGGCAGCCGCCCGCACGCAGCAGATCCGGCTCGGCTCAGCGGTCACGGTCCTCAGCTCGGATGATCCCATCCGCGTGTTCCAGCGGTTCTCCACGGTGGACGCCATCTCGAATGGCCGGGCCGAGGTGATGCTGGGCCGCGGGTCCTTCGTTGAATCCTTCCCGCTCTTTGGATTGGACCTGGCCGACTACGAACTCCTGTTCGAGGAGAAGCTGGAACTGTTCAGCAAGGTGCGGTCGCAGAAGCCTGTGCACTGGGAAGGCCGCACCCGGCCGGCCCTGCACGGCCTCAGCGTCTACCCGCCCCTGGAACACCATCTGCTGCCCACCTGGATCGGGGTTGGTGGAACACCCGAATCGGTGCTTCGCTGCGCGCAGTACGGCTATCCGATCATCTTCGCCATCATCGGCGGCCAGCCGCGGGCCTTCGGGCCGCTGGCTGACCTCTACCGCGAAGCCATGTCCAAGTACGGGCACCCGATGCAGCAGATGGCCACGCATTCGCCGGGGCACGTTGCCCCCACCGACGAAGAGGCCAGGGAGGAATTCTTTCCGCACTGGCTGACGCTGCGGAACAGGATCGGAGCCGAACGTGGCTGGGGTCCCGCCGGACGGTCCGAGTTCGACGCGATGTGCGCTCCCGAGGGTGCCCTTTATGTCGGGTAACCGGAGACTGTGGCCCGGAAAATCGTCCTGCTGAAGCAGAACCTTGGGGTGGACCGCTTCGACCTGAAGTACAGCAGCGGGCCGTTGCCGCACGGGGCGATGATGCGGTCCATCGAACTCCTGGGCACGGCAGTGGCGCCCAGGGTGGCTGAACTGCTCGGCAAGTGACGCGCCGGCTAACTGAGAGAATAGGAACCATGACTTCCAGCAATCCTCGCAACGAGGCACTCTTCGACCGCGCCCGCCAGCTGATGCCGGGCGGCGTCAACTCGCCGGTCCGCGCCTTCGGATCCGTGGGCGGGACCCCGCGCTTCATGGTCGCCGCCAAAGGGCCGTACCTGACGGACGCCGACGGCAAGGAATACGTGGACCTGGTGTGCTCCTGGGGGCCCGCCCTGCTGGGCCACGCGCACCCGGCCGTGCTGGACGCCGTCCACGCCGCCGTGGACCGCGGGCTGTCCTTCGGCGCATCCACCCCGGATGAGGCCAACCTGGCCGCCATTGTCCAGGAACGCGTGCCCGCCGTCGAACGTCTCCGCATGGTGTCCACCGGCACCGAAGCCACCATGACCGCCGTCCGCCTGGCCCGCGGCGTCACCGGCCGCAACCTGATCGTCAAATTCGCCGGCTGCTACCACGGCCACCTTGACAGCCTTTTGGCATCGGCGGGCTCGGGCGTGGCAACGCTCGCGCTTCCCGGCTCGGCCGGTGTCACCGAAGCCACCACGGCCGAGACCCTGGTGCTGCCGTACAACGACCTCGCGGCGGTCAAGGAAGCCTTTGCCACCCACGGGCAGAACATCGCGGCCGTCATCACCGAGGCCGCCCCGGCCAACATGGGCGTGGTCACTCCTGAGGAAGGCTTCAACCTGGGGCTGTCGCGCATCACCCGCGAGCACGGCGCGCTGCTCATCGTGGACGAGGTCCTGACCGGCTTCCGCACCGGCTACTCCGGATATTGGGGCCTCACCGGCGGAGCGCCGGACGCCGCCGAACCCTGGACCCCGGACCTGCTCACCTTCGGCAAGGTCATCGGCGGCGGAATGCCGACGGCGGCCCTCGGCGGGCGTGCCGACGTCATGGACCACCTGGCGCCCACCGGTCCGGTCTATCAGGCCGGCACCCTGTCAGGTAACCCTGTGGCGATGGCGGCGGGCGTGGCCACCCTGACCCACGCCACCCGTGACGTGTACTCGTTCATCGACGTCCGCTCCCTGGAGCTCTCCTCAGCCGTGTCCACCGCCCTTGACGCAGCAGGGGTGGACCACTCCATCCAGTTCGCCGGGAACCTGTTCTCCGTGGCCTTCGGAACGTCGGCCCACGGCGTCCACAATTACGCCGACGCCCAGGCCCAGGAGACCTTCCGCTACGCACCGTTCTTCCACTCGATGCTGGAATCGGGCGTCTACCTGCCGCCGTCGGTCTTCGAAGCCTGGTTCCTCTCGGCAGCGCACGACGACGCCGCCATGAACCGGATCTACGACGCCCTTCCGGCAGCAGCAAAGGCCGCGGCGGCCGCCCAGGGCTAGTCCCGCCGCCGGCCCCTTAACTCCCCGCGAGATGGCACTTCACGGCAATCCCGGCGCGTGGAACTGCCGTTAAGTGCCATCTCGGCGCAAACAAAAAAATCCCCGGTTGCGGCGCAACCGGGGATTTTCTTTTGGTGCTGCAGGCGTTACAGGACGTCCGAGAGGAAGCCCTTGAGCCGGTCCGTGAGGGGCGCGGTGAAGAGCTGTTCCGGAGGCCCGGACTCCACCACAACACCTGCATCCATGAACGTCACGATGTCCGACACGTTGCGGGAGAAGCCCATCTCGTGGGTCACCACCACCATGGTCATGCCGCCCTTCGCAAGGTCCGTCATCAGCGCCAGGACACCCTTCACCAGCTCAGGGTCCAGGGCCGAGGTGGCCTCGTCGAAGAACATGACTTCCGGCTTCATGGCCAGCGCGCGGGCAATCGCGACGCGCTGCTGCTGGCCGCCGGAGAGGTTGGCCGGGCGGGCGTCAGCCTTGTGCTTCAGGCCCACCAGGTCCAGCTGCTCAAGGGCTTCGGCGCGCGCCTGGTCCGCGGGCAGCTTCCGGAGCTTGCGGAGCGCCAGCGAAACGTTCTCCACCACGGTCTTGTGCGGGAACAGGTTGAACTGCTGGAACACCATGCCGATCCGCTGCCGGAGCTCGTCCGGGTTGTCCTTCAGGACCGAACGGCCATCCAGCAGGATATCGCCCTGGTCCGGCTCGATCAGCCGGTTCATGACCCGCAGCAGCGTGGATTTACCTGACCCGGAGGGGCCGATCACCGATGCCGTGGTGCCCTTCTCCACGTGCAGGTCAATGCCGCGGAGAACATGGTTGTGGCCGAATGAGAGGTGCAGGTTCTTGCCGGTCAGGGTTCCGGAAGCGAACTCCGTCATGCCTGTGCCCCCTTGCCGATAGGTGCTGCCAGCTCATCCGGTTCCTTCTTCTCCGGCTTGCCGGTACGCAGCCGGTGGTCGATGAAGTTCACGAAGTGGGTGAGCGGGACGGTCAGGATCAGGTACAGCACACCGGCCGCAACCAGCGGTGAAAGGTTTCCCGTGTTGGCCATGGCGTCATTTCCGATCCGGAAGATTTCCCGGTCGGAGGCGGCCAGGCCCAGCATGAACACCAGCGAGGAATCCTTCAGCAGCGAGATGAACTGATTCACCAGGGCCGGAAGGACCCGGCGGATGCCCTGCGGCACCACCACCAGCCGCATGGAGCTGCCGTAGCTGAATCCGAGCGCCCTGGAGGCCTCCAACTGTCCCTTTTCAACACTCTGGATGCCGGACCGGAAGATCTCGCCGATGTAGGCGGCTGCGATCAGGGTCAGGGCCAGGATGCCCAGCGGATAAGGGTTCCGCGAACCCGTGATCTCACGGGCGATCGGGCTCAGTCCGATGCCGATGACCAGGATCACGAGGATGGCCGGGAGGCCGCGGAAGATATCGGTGTAGATACGTGCCACCCACCGTGCTCCCGCATTGCGGGAGATCCCCATCATGGCCAGCAGCAGCCCCAGCAGGGAACCGAGAACGCCGGAGGCCACAGCCAGAATCAGGGTGTTGGGCAGACCCACCATGAGCAGGGCGGGAATGACTTTCGCCATTTCCTCCCAGTTGAAGAAGGTGTCAGCAAGCTGGTCCAGGAGATCCATAAACGTCCCGGCTCAATCAGCTCTGGGGAACCGTGGCGGCCTTGCTGCCCGGCTTCCAGTCAGTCGGCATTTCGCGGTCCGGGTACCACTCCTTGGTCAGCTTGGACCAGGTCCCGTCTTCAACAACTGCGTCAAGGCCGGAGTTCAGCGCATCAATCAGGGGCTGGTTGTCCTTGGCCACAGCATAGGCAGTGAAGTTCTCGGTATTGATCTTGGACTCGACGATGGCGGTGCCGTCGCCTTCCTTGACCTGGCCCTCAGCCTGCTGGGAAGGTGCCACCCAGGCATCCACCTGGCCGTTGCGGACGTTGGCGTACACGGTGGCGTAATCCGGGAAGCGGATCGGTTCCATGTTCAGCGTGTTGGTGACGTAGTCGTCCTGGACCGTGCCCTGGACAACGCCGATGCGCAGATCCTCCGTCAGGTCGTCAAAACTCTTGACGTCGCCGTCGGTCTTGGCCACAACGGCCATGAAGCCGAAGTCGTAGCCGTTGGTGAAGCCGACATTCTGGCGGCGGGCTTCGGTGGTGGAGATGGAGGAGGATCCGACGTCAAACTGCCGGGTGGAAACCTGGGAGAGCAGGGCCGAGAAATCGGTGGCAACGAATTCGACCTCGAGGCCGAGCTTGCCTGCAATAGCGCGCAGCAGTTCGTTGTCGTAGCCCGTGAACTTGCCGGAGGGATCAATGAAGATGTTCGGGGGTGCATCCGAGAGGGTGCCCACCTCGAGCTTGCCTTCGGTGTTGAGGCCGAGCTTGGTCTTGTCGATCTGGTCGATCGGGGTGACATCGTCAGTGGTGTACTTGTCCAGCGTCTGCTGGTCGCTGCCGGCGAGGGCGTCAGTCGGGGTACCGCTGGGCTGCGAGGATCCTGAGCCGCAGGCTGCCAGGGAAACAGCGAGGGCGAGTGCAACGGGCGCGGTAGTGAGCCACTTCATCGCTTTGATTTTCATCAGGTTGTCACTTTCATTGAGTCATAAGTCAACCGGGCCGCAAGGCTGCGCTGGTGGCGCCTGGCACCTGCCCGGTGCTGGTCAAGCACGTCCAGGGCAGGGGTGACCGCAAAACTTTATTCTCTCACTTCCACGCTTCAGTGCGGCGGGCTGAATAAGGAAGAGCTGTTCGCCGCCAAGGCCGAAGAATATTCCGCTGTGGCACATTGGCGGCGTCCAGACCACCGGATTCAGGCGCAGGGAGCGAATAGCCGACGTCACGAGCGTGTACCGGCGGGGCGGCGCGGGACATGTGACTTGCCTCGCACCATGAGCGGTGGTTCGCCTAGAAGCCGCCGATGCTGGCGTCCTGGGGAGGAAGGACCGGCCAGTCACCTTCGATCACAGCGGCCGGCTTGGTCTTGCGGAGGTAGCCCTGGAAGTCTGCTGCCTGGCTGACGGCCCAATCCACCTGCAGTTGGTGAAGCTGGCTGGCGGGCATCATCAGCTTGGGAAACTTGCCCGCCATGGCGTCCAGGACCTTCAGCGTGGCCAGGGCATCAGCCGCCGAGGTGTGCGCGTTGTCCAGGACTACCCCGTACTCCTCGCACAGCGCCGTCAGGGTCCGCTTGCCCTTGCGGTAGCGGTCAACCTGCTTGTTCATGATGTACGGGTCCAGGACGGGGAACCGGGTGAGCTGGGGCACGCCATACCGGGCGGACTCCGCGGCCAGCACCGTGAAGTCGTAGCTGGCGTTGAAGGCGATGACCGGGACGCCGGCGTCGAAAAGATCCTGCAGGACAGCTGCCAGTTCCCTGGTGACCTCGTGGGCAGGCCGCCCGTCCCGCCGGGCCTGTTCGGTGGTGATCCCGTGCACGTCGCTGGCCTCGGTGGGTATCTCGACGCCCGGGTCCGCCAGCCACTCATGCTCGTCGATGACGTCTCCCTTGTGGTCCACAACAGTCACCGAGGCCGTGACAATCCGCGCGGCACGCGAATTGCGTCCGGTGGTTTCGAGGTCGAAAGCTGCTCGGGGGAGGGTGTTCCAGGTGCTCATGTTTCAACGCTAACGGGCACCTCCGACAATTCCCGGGAGCGCCACTGCGGCTAGATTGGATCAATGCGGATTGAGTACGTGGAGGCGGTGCTGGCGGTAGTGGAGCTGGTACCGCCGGGGTCCGCTGTCTCGTACGGGGATGTCTCCGAACTGCTCGGCTCGGGTGGACCCCGCCAGGTGGGCTCGGTCATGAGCCATTACGGAAGCGGCGTTCCCTGGTGGCGGGTCCTCAAAGCGAGCGGACATGCCCCCGAAGGGCACGAGTCTGAAGCCCTGCGGCATTACCTTGAAGAAGGAACCCCGCTTGCCGGTGCCCACGAATCGTTCCTGCGTACCGGGGAAGGCCGCTGGCGGGTGGATCTTCCGGCCGCCCGGTGGACGCCAACCGACGCGGAGTTTGACCGAATGGACGCCATTGCCGAACAACTGGAGCGGCGGCTTCATCGATTGTCAGTGGCTGATGATGGAATGTCGGTGTGACAGTAACTCTTCCCTTCACGGAACCACGCGATGAGCAACGGCAAAGCCTGGAGTCCGGCTACGACGTGGCTTCCGGCACCGCCAACGGCGTCCAGGACCGGGCCCCTTCAGCGGCCTCCCTGCGCCTGCTGCCGCCGCGCCACCTGCACGCCGCGGCGCCGTCACTGACGTCCGATCAGCAGGCGGCAGTTGATGTTCCCCAGGGGGCCGGGCCCGTGCTGGTCCCCGGGGCGCCGGGGACGGGCAAGACCACGGTCCTGATCGAGGCTGCCGTCAAGCGCGTCCTGCGGGACGGCGTCGATCCCGAACGGATGCTGATTCTGGCGCCGAGCCGGCTGGCGGCGGATTTCCTGCGGGACCGTTTCACAGCCCGGCTGGACAGGAGCCTCAGCACCACGCCGGCGCGGACCTGGGCCTCGTACGCCTTTGACGTGATCCGGCGCGCCAAGGCCGAGGGCGTCATCCCGCTGTCAAGGCCGCCGCGCCTCCTGTCCGGCCCCGAGCAGGACCTCATCATCAAGGAACTCCTGGAAGGCCACCGCCTGCCCGGACTCGAACTGCCCTGGCCCGGCGACCTGGACGGCGCGCTGGAAACCCGGGGGTTCCGCCACGAGGTGCGGCAACTTTTCGACCGGATCATCGAGTCCGGGCGGACTGCCGGGGACCTGGAGCAGCTCGGCCGGGAGTGCGTCAGGCCTGACTGGGTTGCCGCCGCTGCCCTCTACAGCGAGTACCGGGACGTACTGGACCTGCGGATGCCGGATGCGTTCGATCCCGCCGGAATCATCACCGCGGCTCGCCAGATCTTCCAGGATGTTCCTGAATTCCTGGCTGCAGAACGCGAACGGCTGCAACTGATCCTGGTGGATGACATCCAGGAGGCCAACCCGGCAGTATTCGAGCTCCTGGCAGATATCGCCGGGGGGCGGGACTGCTTCGTGGCGTTCTCACCTGACACCGTGGTTCAGGGCTTTCGCGGGGCGCGGCCGGACCTGGTGGCTGAGCTGCCCCGGCTGCTGTCACCGGAGGCTCTGGTCCTGGAGCGCCCGCTGTCGCATTCCCACCGGCTGGCTCCCGCCTTGGCCGGTGCGTGGCTCGACGTTGCCGGGCGGATCTCGCAGCGGGCCGGCGGCCAGCTGGCGCGGCGGCTCCACCATCCGGAGGGAAACGTGCGGCAAGGGTCGGTTGAGGCGCACCTGGTTCCGTCGGCCGTGCACGAGCTGCGCTACGTGGCCCAGCGGATCCTTGACCAGCACATCAACCACGGCCGTGATTTGACGGACATGGCGGTGATTGTGCGCAACGGCGGGCAGGTCAGCGAGCTGCAGCGCTACCTTTCCGGGCAGGGGATCCCGGTAAGGGTGCCGGTGGCGGAATCCGCCGTCCGGGACGAGGTTGCCGTTCGCCCGCTCCTGGACGCATTTGCGGTCGCCCTTGACTCCACGCTCTTGACTCCAGAGGCCGCGGTATCCCTCCTCACGTCACGCATCGGTGGTGCCACCTCGATTGAACTGCGCCGCCTCAGGCAGTCGCTGCGCCGGGAAGAGCTTTTGGGCGGCGGCGGGCGCGCCAGCGATTCGCTCCTCGTCGAGGCGCTTCTGCAGCCCGGTGCGCTCGCCACGCTCGGCATCGAGGGACGCGCCGCCCGCCGCACAGCCCGGATGATCCAGGCCGGCCGGGAAGCAGCATGCCAGCCAGGCGCCAACGCCGAGTCTGTGCTCTGGGCGCTGTGGAGCGCCACCGGTCTCGCCGACGCCTGGACGGAAACCGCACTGACCGGCGGCCCGCACGGTGCCAGGGCTGACCGCGACCTCGACGCGATGATGGCACTGTTCCACACCGCGGAGCGTTACGTGGACCAAATGCCGGGCGCCGGGCCTGAGCAGTTCCTGGAGTACCTGTTGAACCAGGAACTGCCCATGGATACCCTTGCCGCGCGGGCCCAGGTTGACGATGCCGTGGAGCTGATGACCCCCGCCAGCGCAGCCGGACGGGAGTGGCCTGTGGTCATTGTCGCCGGCCTCCAGGAGGGAGTATGGCCCAACACCCGGCTTCGCGGTGAGCTCCTGGGCAGCACCCTCTACGCCGACGCCGTGGAGCATGGTGTCCAATACGCGCTGCAACGCGATCCCCTGAGCCGGCTGCGCGACATCCGCTACGACGAACTCCGGAGCTTTTCCACCGCGGTGTCACGGTCCCGGGAGCTGCTGGTCTGCACCGCCGTCTCATCGGAGGACGACCAGCCGTCGTCGTTCCTTGATTACATCGCCCCCCTGGAGCGGGACCAGGAAAGCAGGGCTTTTACTACGGTGGAACGCCCCATGACGCTGCGGGCCCTCGTTGCAGAACTCCGCCAACATGCACAATTGGACGGAAGCGGGGCGGCGCAGGCCCATGAGGCGGCGAGGGTGCTTGCCCATCTAGCGGCCGCCGAGCCGCCGGTTCCCGGTGCCCACCCTGCCAGTTGGTGGGGGCTCGCTCCGCTCACGTCCGACGCACCCGTGGTGCCGCCCGGCGGAATTGTGTCCGTGTCGCCGTCGAAGGTCGAAACTGTGCAAAAGTCGCCGCTGGACTGGTTTGTGCAGGCAGCAGGCGGCGAAGCGGCAACCGACTTTGCCCGCAGTCTGGGAACACTGGTCCATGCCATCGCCCAGGAGATGCCGGATGCGTCCGGCACCGAGTACGTTGCGGAACTGGTCCGCCGCTGGCCCACCTTGGGCATGAAGGACAACTGGGAGGGCAGGCTTGATTTCCAGCGCGCCGAATCGATGGTGCGCAAGCTCGCGCAGTACCTTGTGGTGATGAGGAGCGAGGGACGCAGCCTCGTGGGAGTGGAACAGGATTTCGAGGTGCCCCTCGGCGAAGTGACGGTGGACGATGGCCTGCCGCGGGAAGCCATCCTCCGCGGCCAGGTGGACCGCCTGGAGATCGACGGCGAAGGCAGGCTGGTCATCGTGGACCTCAAGACAGGAAAACGGCAGCCGGGCAAAAGTGAGCTGTCCAGCCACCCCCAGCTGGGCGCCTACCAGGCGGCAGTCCTGGCGGGCGGCTTCACGGGCAGCGGAAACAGCCAGGATGCCGGCCTTCCCGGCGGAGCAGTGCTGGCCCAGCTCGGAACAGGCGCGAAAAGCCCGGCAATCCAGCAGCAGGACGCGCTTGATCCGCAGGAAAACTGGGCCCTGGACATGGTGAAGGATGCAGCACAAGTGATGGGTGGCAGCGGGTTTGAAGCACGGCATGATCCGGCGAAGGGAAGCCATGGCGGCCATGGCTGCAAACTACCCGAAGTGTGCCCGTTGTGTGCGCGCGGAAGGCAAGTGACTGAATGAGCCAGGACCTCCAGGTGCTTCAAGACCTCGAATTGCCGCCCGCTGCAGCGCTTCCCGGCGGGCCCTTACAGCCGCCGGAGGTGCGGTTCAGCCCCGAGGAGCTGTCCGGGCTGCTCGGCGAAAAGAACGTGCCCACCCCGGAACAGTCCGCCATCATCTCCTCACCGCTGTCTCCGCGGCTGGTCATTGCCGGGGCCGGGTCGGGAAAGACCGCCACCATGGCGGACCGGGTAGTCTGGCTCGTCGCTAACGGCTGGGTCCGGCCCGAAGAAGTCCTCGGGGTGACCTTCACACGGAAGGCGGCCGGCGAACTGGCGTCCAGGATCCGGGCAAAGCTGGTGGCTCTGCAGCGGCTGGTTTCCGCGGACACCGCAAACAAGGTTTTCCCGAAGGGCCTGCTCAGCAGCGACGCGCTGGAACCGAAGGTGTCCACATACCACTCATTCGCCAGCGGCATCGTGTCAGACTACGGGCTGCGCCTGGGGGTGGAACGCGATGTTGTCCTCCTCGGCGGCGCGCAGGCGTGGCAGCTTGCCAGCGAGGTGGTGGAAGCATACGACGGCGAATACGCACACTTCCGTGCCGCCAAGTCCACCCTGGTGAAGGCAGTCATCCAGCTTGCAGGCGAATGTGCCGAGCACCTCCAGGAGCCGGAGGACGTCGAAGCCTGGCTGATGGCACGGCTCTCGGACTTTGAAGCGCTGCCCTACCTGGCGGACAAGAAAAAGAACCCTCCGCAGGCAGCGGCCGAGCTCGCCGGCATGCTCCGGACCAGGGCCAGCGTGGCGGACATGGTCGGCAGATATGCGGCGGCCAAGCGGGCCCGCGGTGCGCTTGATTTTGGTGACCTGGTGGCACTTGCAGCCAAAGTCTCCCGGGACGTTCCACTGGCTGCCCAGATGGAGAGGCAGCGCTACAAGGTGGTGCTGCTCGATGAGTTCCAGGACACGTCCCACGCCCAGCTGGTCCTGTTCTCGCGCCTGTTCGGCGGCGGACATGCAGTCACGGCCGTCGGCGACCCCAACCAGTCCATCTACGGCTTCCGCGGGGCCTCAGCCGGTCAGCTGTTCCACTTCGTCCGCGAATTCCCGGTCCGCAACGGGCTGGCGGCAGAGCCCGGAAGCTGGGCACCTGCACCCACGTCCTACCTGACCACGGCCTGGCGGAACGGGCGGTCAATCCTGGCGGCGGCCAACGTCATGTCGGATTCGCTCAGTAAGGCCGAGGCCCATCGGGGACCGGCAGGTGGTGGGGGAGCTGCCCGCGCGGAGGTGCCGCCGCTGCAGCCCAGCCCGCATGCCGTCCAGGGCGCCGTGGTCCTCGGCCGCTTCGGCAGCGATGCCGAGGAAGCCTCCGCTCTCGCGGACGATGTCCTGAAGTATCAGGTGACGGACTTCGAGCTGAAGCCCGACGGCTCTCCGGTGCCGCCGGCCATCGCCGTCCTGTGCCGCCGGCGGGCACAGATGGAAACCATACGTCGCCAGTTTGAGGCACGCGGCATCGCCTACGAGATCGTGGGCCTGGGCGGCCTCCTGGATACCCCGGAAGTGGTTGACCTCGTTGCCACCCTCCGTGTCCTGGCCGACCCCGGGCGCTCGGACGCGCTCATGCGGCTGCTGGCGGGGGCCAGGTGGCGGATAGGACCCGCTGACCTGATGGCGTTGCGGGACTGGTCCAGCCAGCTGGCACGCAGGCGCGGACATGCCCCGGACAGATCCGGTGACGGGGAGACCGCCGCCGAGCCGGCGGAAGCGGATGCGACGGTCCTCGAGGGAGACCTCACTGACGGCGCGAGCCTGGTGGAGGCGTTGGACTGGCTGCCCCGGGAGGAATGGACATCCTCCAGCGGCAGGTCCCTCAGCGCCGAAGCCCGCAGTCGGCTGCTCCGGCTTTCGGCAGAGTTGCGGCACTTGCGTGGCTACCTAGGGGATGACCTCACAACCCTCCTGGGGGAAGTGGAAAGGGCCATGCTCCTGGATATCGAGGTCGCAGCCCGTCCCGGCGTCAGCATCCACCAGGCCCGCCGCAACCTTGACGCCTTCCAGGACGCCGCGGCGGGGTTCCTGCGGACGTCACAACGAGTGGACATCCTCGCCTTTCTGGCGTGGCTGGAAGCCGCCGCGACGGAAGAGAACGGCCTTGAGGCGCCTCCCAGCGACGTGAACCGGGAAGCGGTCCAACTCCTTACCGTCCATGCGTCCAAGGGCCTGGAATGGGATGTCGTCTTTGTCCCGGGATTGAACGCCGGCGCGTTTCCCACGGACAAGGACTCCCGCTGGAGCAGCGGGGCGGCGGCATTGCCGTGGCCACTGCGCGGAGACCGTGCGGACCTGCCGCAGTGGGATCTGGACCAACCTGACCAAAAAGGCTGGCTGGACGCCGAAAAAGACTTTAAAGCAGCCGTCCAGGCCCACGGGGAATCCGAGGAGCGCCGGCTCGCCTACGTTGCCTACACCAGGGCAAAACATGTCCTGTGGGTGTCCAGCGCGGCGTGGGTGGGTTCCCGGGCGGGACGCGCGGAGATGTCGCCGTTCCTTACCGAACTGGAAGCGCTTCTCAGCACCGATGGCGTATCGCCTGCCCGGGCCACAATCCATCGCCGGTCACTGGAAGAAGCCCAGTTGCCGGAGAACAGCCCGCTCACCGCCGAAACGGAGGTCGCCGCCTGGCCATATGATCCGCTGGAGGGTCCGGTGGACCCCCGGACAGGGGAACGGCTCCGCCTTGCCCGCGGGCGCAGGAACACCATGGAAATGGCCGCTGCCCGCGTACTTGCCGCCCTCGAGTCCGGTACCGGTGATCTGCAGCCCGCGTTCCCGGGAGCAGAACGCAAACCTGTGCCAGGCGACGCCACGGGGTTGACGGGAACCGCGGCCGGATGGGCCCGGGAAGCGGCCCTGCTGCTGGAACGGCGGGCCCGGAGGTCCAACGGCCAGGACGTCCACCTGCCCAGCCACATTTCCGCTTCAACCCTGGTGGACCTGGGCCAGGACCCGGCAGACGTCCTTGCCAGGCTCCGCCGGCCCGTCCCGCGGGAACCCGGAATGTCAGCGCGGAAGGGAACCGCATTCCACGCCTGGGTGGAGGAATACTTCGGTACAGCCGGCATGCTCGACCTCGGGGAAGCCCCCGGCTCGGACGACCACATCGACGCCGCCTACGACCTCGATTCCATGGTTGCCACTTTCCGGGCATCACCATGGGCTGAGCGGTCACCGGCCTTCGTTGAGGTGCCGGTGGAGACGCGGGTTGGGGAAGTGGTGGTCCGCGGACGCATCGATGCTGTCTTCCAGGACGCTGACGGCCGCTGGGACCTGGTGGACTGGAAGACCGGGCGGCGGCCCTCCGGTGCCCAGCTGAGGGCGCGGTCGGTGCAGCTCGCCGTGTACCGGCTGGCCTGGGCACGGTTGAAGAACGTTCCCCTGGACGATGTGCGGGCCGCCTTCTTCTACGTTGCCGACAACGAGGTTGTACGGCCCCATGACCTCGGGACGGCGGCGCAGCTGGAGGAAATTGTCGCGGCCGCGCTTCGCTCGCCGTGACGGTCAGCCCGGAGGCTTGGGCCGAAAAGCCTGCGTCCCGCTAGGTCTGCTTGGCGTTGACGATGGAGATCGCGGCGGTGGAGGTGTCGTCCGAGCCCTTGGCATCGGCGTCGTTGCCTGCGCCGGGCTGTGGCTCGACCGGAATGGGGGTTACGTGCACGGCAGGCTGCACCGGCACGGGAAGGACCCTAACGATGGGCTCGGCCGGTACGGGAACAACCGTAACGGCCGGCACCCCGGCCAAGGGACCGCCGTCGGAAGCGCCCTCGGTGGAACCAGCCACTGCGGAGGATCCCGCCGGCGGCGTTGCGGTCCCCGCGGCAACCGCGGGGGAGGGCAGGGGCTCCACGCTGATGGGCTGCCCGCCGTGCTCGGCGATATCGCTGGCCAGGGTTTCGAGCATGCCTTCAGCCTCGGCAACCATGCCGGGATCTCCGGCGGCGATCCCCTTCACCAGGTACTGGGCCAGGGCGAATTCCGCAGAAAGTGCCGCCCTGCGCAGCAGATGGTTGTCCGGACTGTCCCGGCGGCTGGCTGTGTAGCCAGCCAGCACGGCGTCCACGAAGTCCTGCTCGTTGGAAGCCACCAGCCAGGCAAAGTCGTCCGCGGGGTCACCGATGCGAAGATCGGTCCACCCGGTGACGGCCGTGACGCGCTGGCCTTCCACCAGAAGGTTGTCCTCGTGCAGGTCGCCGTGGACCACACAGGGATTGAAGCGCCACAGGGACACGTCCTCAAGGGCGTGTTCCCAGCGCAGCAGCAGGGCCGGCGGAATCTTCCCGGTAGTGGCTGCCTGGTCCAGTTCATTGAGCCGGCGCTGACGGAACTCGTTGGGGGTGTAGCTGGGCAGGTCGGCGTTGCTGACCAAAGCCCGGGGCAGGTCGTGGATAGCGGCCAGGGCCACCCCGATTTCCCGGGCCAGGGTCTCCGGGCCCGCGGTGAGTTCCTCAACACTGCGGGTGCTCCCGGCAAGGTGCGAGTAGACAAACGTGCTCAGGGTCCCCAGCCGAACGCTGCCGGCCACCGTGGGCATCAGGAAGGGAAGTTCGGCACGGATGCCAGGGGCAAATGCCCGCAGCACCAGGAACTCGGTCTCCAGCCTGGCACTGGCCTCCGCATGCCGCGGCGACCTAACCCGCCAGCGCTTGCCCTCGGAATCCAGGAGCAGGGCAGAGTCGAAGTCCGCGGGATCATCCGGGGCAGAGCTAACGGCCGTTGGGGTCAGTCCGGGGACTGCCGCGGTTGCGACGGCTGCCAGTTCAATCGGTTTTCTTCTCACCGTTCCACGGTAGATTGCCCGCCGTCCAAGACACCGGTCTGACGGCGGCGAGTCTTCAGATACATCCAAATCCGGGTACCCCGGAGGAGGTCCGCGGCCCGCCCGGAAATGGGCATTGTCGGTCCCAGTCAGTACGGTGGACTCATGAGCCATGCGGAGTTTGCCACACCGGTCCATCAGGGGGTGCCGGCACTGCTGCCGGCGAACCACCTCCGGGACACCTTGCTTCCCGTCCCGCCAGCCTTGGTAGACCGGGGATCTGTTGTGCGGGCCAGGCCCGGCATGGTGGAGGAGCTCCTGGCACGGACTGAAACCCTGGCCATTGTCCTTTCCGGCCGGCAGGGACTGGTGCAGGGCAACGGCCTTTTCACTGCCGGCGCCAAGGCGATGCTGGAGGGCCTGTCAGCGGCCGCGGTGACTCCGGAGCTTGTGGTCTACCTGGGCTCAGCCCTGCCGGGCGCGGACCTTCCTGCCGGCACCGAGCTGCTGCTGTTTGTCCTTCCGGAGGCTGTTAAGCCGGGCACCGCGGGCATCCCCGCCGATGCGGCATGGGCCGGGTTCCGCGACGTGGCGGCCGGCCTGAGCACAACGGACACTGCGTTGTTCGTCGAATCAAGCGCCATCACCAACTGGCACGCCGGCCACACCCACTGCCCGCGTTGCGGGACGCCCACGCTGGTTGAAGCAGGAGGTTGGGTACGCCGGTGCCCCGCGGATTCGTCGGAACATTATCCGCGCACGGACCCCGCGATCATCGTCACCGTGGTGGGCCCGGATGGCCGGGTGCTGCTGGGCGGCGGCGGTGCTCCCGACGCAAAAAACTACTCAACCCTGGCGGGGTTCGTTGAGCCCGGAGAATCACTGGAGCAGGCAGTGGTGAGGGAAGTCCTTGAGGAAGTGGGAGTGCGTGTCACTGCCTGCCAATACCTCGGTTCGCAGTCCTGGCCCTTCCCCGCCTCCCTTATGCTTGGATTTACCGCCGTCACCGAAGATGCCGAGGCAACGCCCGACGGCGTGGAGGTCACCAGGGCGCGCTGGTTCAGCCGGGAGGAACTCCAGGAGGCCGTGCTCAGCGGTGAGATCACCATTTCCAGCAGGCTCTCCATCGCGCGGGCGCTCATTGAGCACTGGTTCGGCGGGCGGATCGAGGACCGCCCCGCCGCCTGACACCCATATCCACCAGACTCCAAGCATTCGGTAGTCGAGACACAAAAGCAGCAGAAGTGACTACAGAGCATATTGACGGAGCAGCCTCGATCGAGGACCGCATCCTTGGCGGATTGGACGCCGAACAGCGCGAGGTGGCCAGCACCCTGAATGGTCCGCTGTGCGTTCTCGCCGGCGCCGGAACGGGAAAGACCCGCGCCATCACCCACCGCATCGCCTACGGCGTGCATTCCGGCGTCTACTCCCCGCAACGGCTGCTGGCCGTGACGTTTACGGCGCGGGCCGCCGCCGAGATGCGCAGCCGGCTGCGGGACCTCGGGGCCGGCAACGTCCAGGCCCGCACCTTTCACGCTGCCGCTCTCCGCCAGCTCCAGTTCTTTTGGCCGCAGGCTGTTGGCGGCACATTGCCCAACCTTTTGGACCACAAGGCGCAGATGCTCGCCGAGGCGGCCAGGCGCTTGCGGCTCAGTACGGACCGGGCGTCCATCCGGGACCTGGCGTCCGAGATTGAGTGGGCAAAGGTCTCCATGCTGACCCCGGCCAACTACCTGGAAAACGCGCAGGGAAGGGGAACCCCGGGCGGTTTCGATCTCACCGCGGTGGCCCGGGTGTTCCAGGCCTACGAGGACGTCAAGACGGACCGCAACGTCATCGACTTCGAGGACGTGCTGCTGATCACCGTCGGGATTCTCCAGGAGGATGAGAAGGTGGCTGCCACCGTCCGCGAGCAGTACCGGCACTTTGTGGTTGATGAGTACCAGGACGTGTCCCCGCTGCAGCAGCGGCTCCTGGAACTGTGGCTGGGCGGGCGTGACGAACTGTGCGTCGTGGGCGACGCCAGCCAGACCATCTACTCCTTCACCGGAGCGTCGCCCCGGCATCTCCTCGACTTCAAGGCCCGCTACCCGCAGGCCAACGTGGTCAAGCTGATCAGGGACTACCGCTCCACACCGCAGGTGGTGAAGCTGGCCAATGATCTGCTGGCAGGCCGGCGGAGTGGCGGACCGGCCGCCGACGCCGCCTGGGCAACACCCCTGCAGCTCGTGGCACAGCGCCCTGCCGGCCCGGCGCCCCACTTCACGGAGTGCTCAGATGACGAAGCGGAGGCCGCTACCGTCGCGCAGAAGATCAAGGTCCTTCTCGACGCCGGCACTCCCGCCAGCGAAGTGGCGATCCTGTTCCGCACCAACGGCCAGTCCGAAGCCTACGAGCAGGCCCTTGCCGCAGCGGGGATCGGGTACCAGCTGCGCGGAGGGGAACGCTTCTTCGCGCGTAAAGAGGTCCGGGACGCCATTCTCCAGCTGAGGGCGGCAACCAGGGCAGTATCGGAGACCGATTCGCCGGAACCCCTTGGCCAGCTTGTCCGCGATATTGTCTCCTCCCTCGGTTACACGGATTCCGCTCCCCACAGCGGCGGGGCGCTGCGGGAGCGCTGGGAATCCCTGGCGGCACTCGTGGCCCTTGCCGATGAACTCGTGCAGGCCCGGGGCGCACAGTTCGGACTGGCGGATTTCGTCAATGAACTCCAGGAACGTTCACTGGCCCAGCATGCGCCAACTGTCCAGGGGGTGACGCTG
The DNA here is from genome assembly GCF_029222765.1 of Arthrobacter sp. Cr_A7. Lineage (NCBI taxonomy): Bacteria > Bacillati > Actinomycetota > Actinomycetes > Micrococcales > Micrococcaceae > Arthrobacter > Arthrobacter sp. Cr_A7. The sequence goes on from NZ_JARHXQ010000041.1 coordinate 30,267, forward strand.
GCATCCCTGCACGCCGCCAAGGGCCTGGAGTGGGATGCGGTTTTCCTGGTGGGGCTCAGTGAAGGCCTGATGCCTATCTCCTTCGCCGACTCGCCCGAGTCCGTCGACGAGGAACGCCGGCTCCTGTACGTCGGGATCACCCGGGCGCGCGAGCACCTGTCGCTGTCCTGGAGCACCGCCCGCACGCCCGGCGGCCGCGCCAACCGCAAGCCGTCCCGGTTCCTCGACGGCCTGCGGCCGGATTCCGTGGTGAGCTCACACACGCGCGGCAAAGGCGCGGCACCCCGCCGGAAAGCAGCGGCCCCCGCCATGTGCAGGGTCTGCGGAAGCATGCTCGCAACCGGGGCGGAACGCAAAGTGGGACGCTGCAATGCCTGCCCGCCTACATACGAGGAACAGACCTTTGACGCGCTAAGGACCTGGCGCCGCGAAGTGGCACTGTCCGCCGAGGTCCCGGCCTTCGTGGTCTTCACAGATGCAACGCTCACAGCCATCGCCGAGGCCCGGCCTGCGTCCCTGGAAGAACTCGCCGGACTTGCCGGGGTGGGCCCCTCCAAGCTGGAAAAGTACGGGGAAGACGTCCTTCGGGTCCTGACGGAAAGCACTTCCCTGTGACCCGGTCTCCAGGGCCGCGGAACCGGCGTGACGGGGCCCCTGGTGCCGGCCTCACCACGGCTGACGGTGCTCCCGTGGAGGTCAGGCGTTCCGCCCGCCGCACGCGCACCGTGGCAGCCTTCTGGGAAAACGGGACCGCCGTTGTTGCCATCCCGGCCCGCTTCACGGCTGCACAGGAAAGCGAGTGGGTGCACCGCATGCTGGCAAAGCTGCAGCGCCAGGGGGAGCGGCGCGCCGCAGCAGGCAGGAAACGGCCCGCCTCGGACGCAGCCCTCGCGGCGCACGCCGCGCACCTCTCGGCGCACTACCTGGGCGGACGGGCTGTCCCCACGTCAGTGCGCTGGGTCAGCAACCAGAACGCGCGGTGGGGATCAGCCACCCCGGCGGACGGGACCATCCGCCTCTCGGACAAGCTCCGTCCCATGCCTCAGTGGGTCATCGACTATGTGCTGCTCCACGAACTCGCGCACCTCCTGGTGGCAGCGCACAACGCCGCTTTCTGGAAGCTGCTGGAGGGCTACCCGGAGACCCAACGCGCCAAGGCGTTTCTTGAAGGCGTTTCCTTCGCCACCGCACGCGGCCTCGCGGACAACGGAGGGGGAGGCGGCGTGCCGGAGCAGGAACTCTGGCCGGACGACGCCGACTAAGCCCCGCCCCGGCGGCCACCGCAGGACTCAGCCCTTCGGCTGGTTGTCCCCGCCGTCGTCGTCCTGTGAATCTTCGTCCTTGTCCGGCCCCGCGTCTTTCCCGGCATCCGTGCCCGGCGCCTCGTCGAAACCGCCGCTGAGCAGTTTCTGCAGGGCATCATCCACTTCGCTGTCGCTGGCTTCGGCCAGTTTGCGGCGCCCGCTGAAGCCTTTGGGATCGTCCAGGTCCTCCGCGGTGGGCAGCAGGTCCGGGTGGTGCCAGATGGCGTCGCGGCCCTCGATGCCGCGCTCTTCCTTCAGCGTGGCCCATAGCGTGGCGGCGTCACGCAGCCGCCGGGGACGCAGCTCCAGGCCCACCAGTGAAGCGAAGGCGTGTTCGGCCGGGCCTCCCGTGGCGCGGCGGCGCCGCACGGTTTCGCGCAGCGCACCGGCGGAGGGCAGCATCTTTTCGGTAGCCGAGGCCGTCAGTTCATCCACCCAGCCCTCCACGAGGGCGAGTGCTGTTTCCAGCTTCTCCAGGGCCTGTTCCTGGGCAGGGGTCCGCTGGGGCATAAAGACGCCCTGGGACAGGGCCTCCTGGATCCCTTCGGGGTTGCTCGGGTCCAGGTCCCGGGCCAATTCCTCGATGCGCGAGGTGTCGATGTGGATGCCGCGCGCATAGGCTTCGATAGCGCCCAGCAGGTGCCCCCGCAGCCAGGGAACCTGGACGAAAAGGCGGGCATGGGCCGCTTCGCGGACCGCGAGGAAAAGCCGGATGTCGTTTTCAGGCAGGGACAGGCCCTCGCCGAACGCGGCAACGTTCGCCGGCAGCAGCGCCATTTCAAGGTCGGCAAGGGGCACGCCGATATCTGTGGAACTGACCACGTCGGCGGAGAGGGCGCCGATGGCCTGCCCCAGCTGCATGCCGAAGATGGCTCCGCCCATGTTCTGGAGCATGGAGGAAGCGCCGCCCATCATGGACTTCATCTCCTCGGGCATCTGCTCCGTCATGGCGGATGAAAGCGCCTTGGCGATGCTGTTGGCCACGGGTTCCGTCAGCCTCTTCCAGGTGCCCAGGGTGGCCTCGACCCATTCCGCGCGGGACCAGGCCCGGCCGATCAGGCCGGTGGCTGGCAGGTCAGTGACAGGGTCCAGCCACAGTTCCGCCAGGCGGAGGGCCTCGTCCACGTCACGCGACTGCTGGGAGGTTACCGATGGGTCCGAGCTGCTTGCTGCCACGCGCCGTGCATTGTCGTGCGCCAGCGTCCAGTTGACGGGCCCCTCGGACGGGGCACTCATCATGGCCTGCACCTGGGAGAACATCTGGGCCAGCAGGTTGGGGTCGTTCGGCAGGCCGGCGGCCTTGGCGAGTTCGGCGGGGTCGAAATTTTCCATCCCCTTGCCGCCCATCAGGTTCTGCAGCATCTCGGTCAACGGATCCTTGGGGGTATCGTCGCCGTTGGACGGATTAAGTGGATTGGAGGTCATGATCCCGCCGATCGTCGGTGTGACTGTTGATCAACCTTCACGGTACCCCGGCCATGGTCGGCTGTCTGCCGCACTGCGTTGTCGTTCGCTGTAGGCAAAGAGCTGTCCCTGTCTGCCACCGCGTAGTGTTGGTGGGGTGACTACAACCCGTGGCGGCTACCCCTCCGAGGACCACGCCCCTGAGCTTCCCCACGATGGCTTTTCCTGGGAAAAAGACGCCGGCATAACGGCCGACGGCGGGACCGCACCTGAAGAGGCCGGCACACCGCCGCGGGACCCGCGGGTGTCCACCATGATGCTGGCAGGCATGGCCGCGCTGGGCCTTGGAATCGGCGTCGCCACGATTCCCGTCCCCTATGTTGTGGAATCACCCGGCCCCACGTACAACACGCTGGGGCAAAGCCAGGGAACCCCGGTCATCAAAGTCACCGGCCGGGAATCGTACCCCGCTGCCGGGAACCTCGACCTGACCACCGTGTACGTCGCCGGCGGCCCCAACGGGCCAGTCAGCATTATCGGTGCCTTTTCAGCCTGGCTGGACCGAACCAAGGCCGTCCACCCGGTGGAGCTCCTCTATCCCACGGGGACCACCCGGCAGGAAGCCGAGGAACAAAGCGCCGTGGCCATGACCACCTCGCAGGAGAACGCCCTGGCCTCGGCACTCAACGAGCTGGACATCCCTTTCGGCCAGCAGCTTCAGGCAGCGGACCTTTCCGAAGGATCGGCGTCGGCGGGCAAGATCCAGCCCGGGGACATCCTGAAATCCATCAACGGCAAGGACATCACCGCGCTGTCCGTCATCCAGGAGGAACTGGCCGCGGGCAACGGTGCCGCCGCCACCGTCGTCCTGGAGCGCGAAGGGCAGCCGGTCACCGAAACCATCACCCCGAAGGACAACGGCCAAGGCCGGTTCATCCTCGGTGTCATGCTCAAGTATCTGTTCACTTTCCCCTTTGACGTGGAGATCTCCCTGGAGAAGGTAGGCGGTCCGTCCGCCGGCCTGATGTTCTCGCTCGGCATTATCGACACCGTCACCCCCGGCGACCTGACCGGCGGCAAGCACATCGCAGGGACCGGCACCATTACCCCGGACGGGGCGGTAGGGCCCATCGGCGGGATCGGGCAGAAGATGCAGGCTGCCCGCGCCGGGGGAGCCACCCTGTTCCTGGCGCCCGCTGCCAACTGCGAGCAGGTGGCAGGGCACATCCCCGACGGCCTGCAGGTGGTACGGGTCGAGAACCTGGCAGAGGCAAGGGCCGCCGTCGAACGTGCCGGCACCGGCCAGGACACATCCGGCCTGCCGGGCTGCACAAACAACTAGACTGGGCGCAACTAGACTCGACAGGAACTAAGCTTTACCGCCACTCGTGGCAATTATGACGGGCAAAACCAGCCGTTTGACCGGTGGAGTTCGTCGCTCGCACGCACGCTTCGAATATCTGACGACCAGCTATGAGGTACCCAGTTTGTCCCGTCCCGCCAGCACCATGTCCACAGGCAGACCCCCATCACGGCGCGGCGCACTGACGCCCACCCTGATCGTCGTTGCCCTCGTGGTTGTGGGCTTCATCTTCTTCGCCAATGTCTGGACCGATGTCCTCTGGTACCGGCAGCTGGGCTTCATTGAAGTCTTCGTCACCGAGAACCTGGCCAGGATCGGCATCTTCGCGGCCGGATTCGCCTTGATGTTCGCTGCCGTGTTCTTCGCGATCCGCATCGCCTACCACGCCAGGCCGGTTTACGCCCCGGACTCCGACATCCGCGACAACCTCAACCGGTACCAGGCTCAGCTGGAACCCGTCCGCCGGGTGGTCATGGTGGGCCTGCCCGTCCTCTTCGGACTCTTCGCGGGCAGCGCCGCCGCAAGCCAGTGGCAGAAGGTCCTGCTCTTCTTCAACCAGGAGGGCTTCGGCAAGAGTGACCCCGAATTCGGCATGGACATCAGCTTCTACCTGATGGTCCTGCCGTTCCTTGGGTTCGTCACCGGCTTCCTGATCAGCGTTGTGGTCATCGCGGGCATCGCGGGCATCCTCACGCACTACCTCTACGGCAGCATCCGCTTGATGGAACGCGGCGTGTTCACGAGCCGCGCAGCCCAGATCCACATCGCCGTCACCGGTGCCGCCTTCCTGGTGCTGCTGGGCGTGAACTTTTGGCTGGACCGTTTCTCCGCGGTGCAGAGCAATAACGGCCGCTGGGCCGGTGCCCTTTACACGGACGTCAACGCCGTCATCCCCACCAAAGCCATCCTGGCTGTGGCCGCCGTGCTCGTTGCCATCCTGTTCGTCGTCGCGGCCGTCATCGGACGCTGGCGCCTGCCGGTCATCGGCACCGCCATGCTGGTGATCACCTCCATTCTCGCCGGTGGCGTCTACCCCTGGGTCATCCAGCAGTTCCAGGTGCGGCCCTCCGAGGAAACGCTGGAAAAGGAATTCATCCAGCGCAACATCGACAACACCCGCAGCGCCTACGGCCTGGACACCATCCAGGTGAGCCGCTACGACGCCACCAACACCGCAAGCACCGGCGCCCTTGCGCCGGACGCCCAGACCACCGCGAACATCCGCCTGCTGGACCCGAACCTGATCTCCGACGCGTTCTCCCAGCTCGAGCAGTACCGCCCGTACTACCAGTTCCCCGAAGCCCTGAACGTTGACCGCTACGAAGTGGACGGCAAGATCCAGGACACCGTTATCGCGGTCCGCGAGCTGAACCCCACGAACGTTGCCACGAACCAGCAGGGCTGGCTCAACCAGCACGTGGTGTACACGCACGGTTACGGCGTCGTGGCCGCAAAGGGCAACAAGTTCACCGTGGACGGCAAGCCCGAGTTCCTCCAGTCCGGCATCCCGTCCACGGGCGTGCTCGGCGATGATTCAAGCTACGAGCCCCGGATCTACTTCGGCGAATCGTCCCCGGACTACTCGATCGTAGGTGCGCCGGACGGTGCCCCCGCCCGTGAGCAGGACAGGCCGTCCGGCCGAGAGGGCGAAGGGGAAACCCAGTACACGTTCGAAGGCAACGGCGGGCCCAACGTGGGCAGCTTCTTCAACAAGGTCCTGTACTCCATCAAGTTCCAGTCGTCGGACCTGCTGCTCTCGGACGGCGTGAACCCCGAGTCGCAGATCCTGTACGACCGCAATCCGCGCGATCGCGTCGAGAAGGTTGCGCCCTACCTGACGGTTGACGGCAACGCCTACCCGGCAGTGGTGGACGGCCGCGTCAAGTGGATCGTGGACGGCTACACCACCAGCCAGTACTACCCGTACTCGCAGCAGGAACAGCTTTCGGATGCCACCGCGGACTCCCAGACCACGTCAGGCCGGGCGGTTGCCCTGCCCAACAGCACGGTCAACTACATCCGGAACTCGGTTAAGGCCACGGTGGACGCCTATGACGGGTCCGTCACCCTGTACGCATGGGATGACCAGGACCCGCTGCTGAAGGCCTGGCAGAAGGTGTTCCCCACTTCACTGAAGCCTTATTCGGAGATGTCGGGCGACGTCATGAGCCACGTCCGCTACCCGGAGGACCTGTTCAAGGTCCAGCGCCAGCTTCTGGGTGAGTACCACGTCACCGATCCCTCCAGCTTTTACAAGACCAACGACGCCTGGAGCGTTCCCGCGGATCCCACCGTGGACACGGACGTCAAGCAGCCGCCGTTCTACATGTCGCTGCAGATGCCGGACCAGGACAAGCCCGCGTTCCAGCTGACGTCCTCCTTCATTCCGCAGATCGTCAACGGCAACGCACGCAACGTCCTCTACGGCTTCCTGGCAGCGGACTCGGATGCCGGCAACCAGGCGGGCGTCAAGGCAGAAAGCTACGGCAAGCTCCGGCTGCTGCAGATCCCGCCGGAGATCCAGGTTCCCGGCCCGGGCCAGGCGCAGAACAAGTTCAACTCCGACCCCACCGTGTCGCAGGCCCTCAACCTGCTGCGCCAGGGTGCCTCCGATGTATTGAACGGCAACCTGCTGACACTGCCTGTGGGCGGCGGCATCCTGTACGTCCAGCCGGTCTACCTCAAGTCCACCGGTGAGACGTCGTACCCCACCCTGCAGCGCGTCCTGGTGGCCTTTGGTGACAAGGTGGGCTTCGCGCCCACGCTGGATGAGGCGCTGAAGCAACTCTTCGGCGGAGACTCAGGTGCTGCCGCCGGCGACTCGGACAACAACGGGCAGACCCCGGCTGATCCTGGGGCCCCGGCTGCTCCTCCCGGGGGAGCGGACGCCAAGGCGGACCTGAAGGCGGCACTGGAGGAAGCCAACGCGGCGATCCAGGCAGGGCAGGCGGCACTGGCCGCCGGTGACTTCGCAGCCTACGGCGAGGCGCAGAAGCGGATCCAGGCTGCCCTGCAAAGGGCAGTGGACGCAGAGGCCAAGATCCCGGTAGCAGCCCCGGAGGCCACCCCGGCGCCGGCAGCCACTGCCACGCCTGAAGCTACGCCCTCGCCTTCAGCGAGC
>NZ_JARHXQ010000042.1:0-23985 GCF_029222765.1 Arthrobacter sp. Cr_A7
AGAAGCTGGCAACAGGGGCCCGTGGAGCAGCGCGGCCGAGATAAATCTTGTGGGTCAGCAAACTACGCCACCGCCTACAACCGGTGTTCTGCCTCGTGCCGGCTGGGCGGCCAGTGCCAGCGATGAAGAGGTCACTGGAGAGAATGGCCGCGCCACCAATGTGCTTGACGGCAATGCCACTACGATCTGGCACAGCAGATATTCCCCAGCCCCGGCGGCGGCACTGCCGCACACCCTAACCATCGACATGGGCGTCGTAAATCAGGTCTCCGGCGTGCGCTATCTTCCTCGTTCCAGCCATGTAAACGGCCGCGTGGGTGCTTACTCGATCCATGCCAGCTCCAACGGAACCACTTGGAACGCTGTTGCCGCTGGCACATGGGCAGACACCGCTGACGAGAAAACTGTGACGTTTGCAGCGGTATCGGCACGCTACGTCCGGCTCACTGCAAGCACAGAAGCTGGCAACAGGGGCCCGTGGAGCACCGCCGCCGAGATAAACCTCATCGGAGCGTCGTCAACGGCAACACCTGAAGCGCTGGGCACAAAGGGGCGTTGGGGAGCGACCATCAATTTCCCCATTGTCCCCGTCGCGGCTGCGCTTTTGCCAGGGAACCGACTACTGACGTGGTCGGCCTATGCTCCAACTGCATTCGGTGGAAGCAGGGGCTTTACTCAAACATCCATCTTGGACCTCGGTACCGGCGCTGTGAGCCAAACCCAAGTAACGAACACCGGTCATGACATGTTCTGCCCCGGGACGTCCCTGCTTCCGGACGGACAACTTTTGATCAGTGGGGGCAGCAACAGCGCCAAAACCACCATATACAATCCCGAAGCAAACACATGGACTGCAGGGCCGGATATGAAAATAGCCCGCGCTTATCAATCCAATGTCACCGTTTCCACCGGAGAAGTTTTCAGCATTGGGGGGTCCTGGGCGGGTGGAGTTGGTAACAAGAGCGGCGAAGTCTGGTCCAGCACCGGCGGCTGGCGGACGCTGCCGAACGTGCCGGTCAGCAATATCCTGACTAACGATCCCGGTGGCGAGTACCGATCCGACAACCACGCATGGTTGTTCTCCGCGGCTGGAGGACAAGTGTTCCACGCCGGTCCGAGCCGGCAAATGAATTGGATCTCGCCCACGGGGAACGGGAGCATCACTACGGCTGGCCTGCGGGCCGATAGCGCAGACGCCATGAATGGCAACGCTGTTATGTATGACGTCGGAAAAATCTTGACCACGGGCGGAGCTACCGCCTACGAGAACGCGAATGCTACCTCGCGCTCATACACGATCGATATAAACAATGGAGTCAGCGTCAGTCGAACCGCCGACCTCGGTCTCGCTCGATCTTTCGCCAATGGTGTTGCCCTCCCCGATGGACAGGTGTTGGTAGTCGGTGGCCAGGCGACTCCTGTCCCCTTCAGCGACAACGGAGCCCGGATGGCACCAGAAATCTGGAATCCAGCGACAGGTCAATGGAGCATGTTGGCACCGATGGCGGTTCCCCGGACGTATCACAGTGTCGCCCTGCTCCTTCCTGACGGACGGGTCTTCGTGGGCGGGGGCGGACTGTGTGGCGCCTGCACTACAAATCACTTGGATGGCGAAATCTTCACTCCTCCATATCTGTTGAATCCCGATGGTAGTGAGCGTGCCCGGCCAAGAATTGTCACCGCTCCGACCACCGCCGCAGCCGGGAGCACAATTGCCGTGACCACTGGAGCGCAGATTAGTAAGTTTTCCCTCATGAGGATGTCTACAGTTACGCATTCGGTGAACACTGATCAGCGTCGAATTCCGCTCACCGCAACGGCGGTATCAGGCAACACCTCTTCTCTTACACTGCCGGGCGATAAAGGGGTGCTGGTGCCCGGATCCTACATGCTGTTTGCTGTGGACGACAATGGAGTGCCTAGCGTTGCAACAACGATCAAAATCACGTAGTCACCAAGACCGCGTGAGTCCCCCTTGCGCTGCTGTTGGCGCAGAAAGCGGCTACGACGGGTCACCAATGAATGGGAGACGATGCACTACAGGACAAATAGTCGGGCAAATCCTGCCGTATGTTCGCTTGGCAAGGCAGACGAGTCCCAAGGACCCTTCGGAAGTCGCGGACTCGTCAGATACTGCGGCCATGCTCCAGCATCCCGCCCGAGAACCCCAGGAGTAAGCCAGCCGACGCGTCTTGCTGTCTAACAATCGACCAGCGAAGCGTGTTTGTTATTGTTCTAGGGCCGACAGTTAGGCCGCACTCCTGGCTCTGACGACAAGGTCCGCAAAGGCGTGTGCGGCGTCACGTCCGGTGTAACCAGAGAGCTTGGCGTATCCGCAGCGCGCTAGTCGCACGCATTCTGCCTCATCCGCCAAGAGGCGAACCACATTGTCGACTAGTGCGCCTGCGTTACCCACTGGGGAGAACAAGGCAGCACCTTCGGCGTAGGCCTTCACGCCCCCTATATCAGTTGAAACGACCGCGGAACCGCTCATCATCGCCTCGGCTGGCGGCAGGTGCCATCCTTCAGCGTCACTAGTGCACAGATAGATCCTGGAACGTTGATAAAGCGCTCTTAACTCTTCGGTGCTCGGCTGCTGAAAGTGCTCAACCCAGTCGGGCAAATCTAACGGACGCGGGCAGACGCCGAATGTTGTTGCTTTCATGGCTGGAACTCGCGCCTTCGCGCGTCGGAGCACCTCGCAGACAAGGTCCGTACGCTTCCACTCTTGAGGTGAAACCATCGCCGTCACTTCAAGACTGCGGGCATGCACACTTGGGCCGAGTGGGAACTTTTCGGCATCGATGGCATTGGGCACCAACTCGGCACTCACGCCTAACTCTGCTGCTTTTTCTTGTAGCCAGGGAGCGATGACAATTTTTTGAAGCGGGAGCTGCCACGTGCGGTTGACGAACGCCGCATCCTTCGACCAATCCTCGTAGTGCTGAATGAAGTAAACACCTGCAGACTTGCGCTTTAAAGCGTGCTCGCTGGCTATGGGCGCGCTCTGGCAGGCCGTAGCAATGACTACGTCAGAACCGTCTAAGTCGCGAAGCGCGGTGAAAAATTTGTTGGCCAACCGCACCCCGGGGTGGAAAGCGAACCAACTCGGTCTGGTGTTACGGGCAACCTCAGGCGCGTACCGTAAACGCCGGAGGACATCTACGGGGTTGTCGAAGCCGCTTTCATCACGGCTGAACCGCCAAGAGTGGATTATGTTCACTTGGTGCCCCATGCCGGCAAGAAAGTTCGCGTACTCGTAGGCCACCTTGTACCCACCTATGGGGTTTGGGGAAAAGCCAGGCAAAAGGAAAGTAATCTTCAAAACGGACGCTCATCTCATGGGGATAGGCAGGGCGCGTGAGGGTGACGCGTGCCCCCACGCGCCATATTCTACCCACAGCCGTAGGACTGAAGGCTGTGTGTGAGGCTACGAGTCGAGTGGGGCTCCGCATATGAACGCTGGCCTCCTGCGCCGGGGCAAACCGCTGATCCCCTTCGCAACCCCGATAAAGGCACACGCATGGCCACGCAGCCGCAAAGCGAATTGAGGGAGTCTTGCCCCCCACACTGACCTTGACGCCGCGACCTAAGTTGGGCAGGTAGAATATGCAATACCGCGCGTTTAATAAGTGTTCTGGTGGCATGCCAAATGGGCTGCTTCCGATGCGACCTCAGGGGGGCCCCAGCTTGGATTTACGAGACTACCTACGCGTTTTGCGGCGCAGTTGGATGCTTATAGCGGCGGTTACCCTTGCGGGCCTTCTTGCGGGAGGTGCAGCCTCCATCACAACTAAGCCGACGTATACGTCGCAAACACAGCTCTTCGTTGCAACTCATGGCTCAGGTTCGATAAATGAGTTACAGGCGGGGAACTCATTCGGACAGGCGCGGGTTCAGTCGTACGTGAAGACCGTTACCACACCAACCGTCTTGCAGCCCGTTATTGACTCGTTGGGATTGACTGAGACGCCCGGCGAGCTAGCCGAAAAAGTAAAAGCCACAACCGACTTAAACACAGTCATAATCACTGTTACAGTTTCAGACCAATCTCCAGCTCGAGCAGCAGCGATTGCACAAGGCGTCGCGACGAGCTTGGTTGAAGCAGTTGAGGTTCTGGAAAAGCCAACGACCGGTGAATCTTCTCCTATTCGAATTTCAATCGTTACTCCGGCTTCTGCTCCTTCGTCGCCATCTGCACCGAACGTCCAGCTTTACCTTCTTCTCGGCGTGGGAGGAGGTCTCGCATTAGGCGCAGTGGCCGCGATAATGGCATCCTCTCTGGACAACCGTGTGCGGGGTGAGGAGGATGTTCGTAGGGTTACGTCTGCGTCAATTCTGGGAGGAATTCCCTATGACCAAGATGCGGAATCCAGGCCCCTTGTTACGGCTGCCAACGATCACAGCTTGCGAGCTGAATCCTTCCGCCAGCTTCGAACCAACTTGCAGTTTGCTCACGTGGACCACCAGAACAAGACCCTGCTTATAACGTCCTCCCTGCCGGGCGAGGGCAAAACTACAACAGCCATAAATTTGGCAATAACCATAGCTGAATCCGGCCGGTCTGTTGTTTTGATTGACGCAGACTTGAGGCGCCCTATGGTCGGCGAGTACCTCGGCTTAGACCGCAACGCGGGTCTCACTACTGCTCTTGTAGGTGAGGCAGACGTCGATGACTTGTTGCAGCCTTGGGGCACGCAAGACCTCTACGTTCTTACGTCGGGGCAAATTCCCCCCAATCCCAGCGAACTCTTGGGGTCAGTGGCAATGAAGGACCTGGTCACCCGATTGGCTGCTACTTTCGATACAGTTATCGTCGATGCACCGCCGTTGTTGCCCGTCACTGACGCTTCAGTTTTGGCTCAAATTGTTGACGGTGCCGCAGTAGTGGTCGGCAGTGGTCGCATCAGGCAAACAAACCTCACCAAATCGTTTGAATCCCTTGAACTTGTGGAAGCGAACATCTTGGGCGTTGTCTTGAACCGCTTGCCTACCAAGGGCCCTGAAGCGTCTTCGTACGGGTACTACAGTTACGAATCCCACAGTGACGACTCGCAGGCAAGCGCGAGCAAAAACACAAACCGACGGGCTCGTAGAGCCGGGCCTGAACAAGAACCGATTGACAAAGAATTTGAGGGCCTGAGCAATAACTCTGCACGGGACGTTGAGACTGCCCGTTCCCCGAGTCGCTACCCCTTCTAACCAGCGCCTGCATGGTGACAAAGATCCATCAACTGTAGTTCCTTACCTACTACACCTATAGCGAAATCACGAAGGTCGAAGTTGAATATAGGTTTTGCTATTACCACCTTAGGCAGACATGACCGTCTTGCTACTCTTTTGGCGTCCCTGCAGGGCCAACTAGAGCAGGGAGATTGGATAGTCATTTCAGCTGTTACTGGGGTGGAGGAAGTCAGGGCAATAGTCCGTGATATGAACTTTGCAGGAGTGTCGGTAACTGCTGTCAGCGGTCCTCGTGGGGCCTCTGCGGGCAGAAACCATGCTGTCAACAAAGCGCCTTCAACCGTTGACTTCCTGCTGTTCCCCAACGACACATCCTGGTTTCCGCCGGACTTCGTCAAAACTTTTAAGGCCCAAGCAATAAGTGGTTCCGCTGGCGCTTTGACCGTCATTGATGAACTCGGGCCCAAGTTTCTTCTACCTCCTCCTGGCACACCAATTGATAAGAAAAATGTATGGCAAGTGATTGAGCCGGGTTTGTTTATCGGTCACGAAACATTCTTGCACTTGGGTGGTTTCGACGAAAGTATCGGGACGGGCGCTGTAACCCCTTGGCAGTCTGGGGAAGGAACCGAGCTTCTTCTGCGATGGATGAAACTACCCTCAGTAGGTCCATTTGAATGGTGCGATTATCCGCAGGTATTTGGTATTTCCGACCCTAAGGGTCTCACCAAATCGGAGCGACGGGTGAAACTGCGCGCTTATGCTCGTGGTTACGGCCGACTGTTGGTGGTTGGGGAGTTTGGACCTGTTCAGTGCCTCAAGGCCCTACTAGGTGGCGCGTCTTTTGGTTTACGAAAAGGTCACCCCTATACGGTAGGCGACGGGTTATTCGTGTTGCTGGGAAGAATGGAAGGTCTGATGGGAACACTTTTCTCCGCAGGTTCAGTAACCCAGGCAGTGAATAGATAGAGCCGCAAATGCATATGACAGACCGGCTAGTCGTGATGGTATGTGGATCCAGGTCGTAATGATGAGGCGCAGGCTTGCCCGGTGAGCCAGCGCGATGATCCAAACGTTTTTCTGCAGCAGCGAGAAGTACGATTCCATGGCCGCGTCGTCCACACACACTTCCCATCGGTCCCCCTGAGACCGTGGTGCCGGGGTACTTGACGAAGCGGCGAGGCCGAAACTGGGACATCAGGTCAGAGCGTACCGCGGTCCTTCCTGGGCGGCGTGCTCTTACCTAGTCATCGTTGGTTAGATTGATTTTGCTGGGGCGGTGGCCGCCGGCGGCGATTGGGCATCAGAGTCTGTAGTCGGTGAAGTGGCGAAAGCCGCAGGCGATGCGGCGGGTGGTTTCGATGACGCCGCTGTTCGCTTCGGTGGGCCGTTGGAGGCGCCGAAGGTGTCGAAGTAGGCAAGGAACAATGCCTTCCATTGTTTGAGTCCGAGACGGGCGACTTGGTGGGAAATATTTCAATGACTTCAGTCCGAGTTGCCTGCACTCGGGCCGTGCCCGCGCCAGACATCAGCAAGGAGACAGCCCAGGTCCCGCGCCGGGCGGGGTCCACCCGCCGGCTCCGGGAGGCCAAGGCATTGCGGATGTGGCTGCCACCCACCACTGTTTCGGTTGACGCCTTCCACCTGGTCGAGCTCGGCCACCTGCTCACCGAGGTCCGGCAACCCTCACCCAGCAGTTCCACGGCCGGCGGGGACGCTCTATCGATCTGGTCTGGGCCAACCGGCGGCTGCTCCTGCGCGCCGGGGATGCGCTCTCGGACCGGGCACAGGACGGCTCACCACCGTGTTCGCGACCGACTACACCAACGGGAAACCGGCTCTTCGTGGTTGATGGTGAAACAGGTTCCGTGTCTTGAAAGCTGAAGGGCTCGTAGCCCTGCTGTGATGCATGTTCTCTACGCATTCATCAAGAGTCGGGAGCTACGAGCCTTGATTGAGCCTACTTCCCCGCGCCCCGATGCTGCCACCGCCATTTTTACAACTTGCCCGACTATCGCGTCACCAGCACCGAGGTCCTTGCTTTCGGGCAGCGGCGGATCCGCGTCGTGGCCACCGCGTAGACCGGGTGCCCGTCTTGCGGCGTGATCAGCAGCCGGGTGCATTCACGCCGGCCACAACGGCTGCGTGACATCCCTGTCGCCGGGCCGGCGGAAGTGGTCTGGGCCAAGCGGAGATTCTTCTGCGATGAGTACCTGTGCCCGCGCCAGACATTCACCGAGGAAACCCACCCAGGTCCCGCGCCGGGCACGGTCCACCCCCGACTCCGTGAGGCCCTTGTTGCCGCCGTCATCGGATCCGGAAGGGCCGCCGCGAGGCGGCCGCTTCATCCGGTGCCTCGTGGTGGCTGATCCACCGGGTTCTGGATTCCGCGGCGCGACGCTGCCCGATGTCGACGCCCTGGCACCGCGGATGCTCGGCATCGATGAACACCGCTACCGGTCCGTTCGGTTCTTCCGCGACCCGGCCACCAAGGACTGGAAACGCTACGAACCGTGGATGACCACCATCGTCGATCTGGACACCGGACAAGTCCTGGGGATCGTTGACGGCCGCGACAGTGAGGGCGTCGGGGACTGGCTCTTCGCCCGTCCGCTCGAATGGCGCCTGGGCGTGCAGGTCGTTGCCATCGACCCATCCGCCGCATTCTGCAAAGCCTTGCGGATGTGGCTGCCACGCACCGATGTCTCAGTCGACGCATTTCACCTGGTCAAGCTCGGCAAGGACATGCTCACCGAAGTCCGGCAGCGCCTCACCCAGCAGGTTCATGGCTGGCGGGGACGCTCCATCGACCCGGTCTGGGCCAACGGCCGGCTGCTCCTGCGCGCCGGGGACACACTCTCGGACCGGGCTAGGAACAGGCTCAGCACCGTGTTCGATACCGACGACGCCAGCGGGAAGTTGCAGGCCGCGTGGCTGGTCAAGGAACAGCTCCGGGCCCTGCTGACCACCGGGTCCCTCGCCGACGCGGCCGCCGCGAAAGACCGGCTTCAGGCACTGGCGGTTCAAGCCGCGCAGCCCGAAACCAACCGGCTCTGGCGGACGGTCTGCCGGTTGTGGAAAGAGATCGAAGTGCTCATTGTCACCGGTGCGACAACCGCGAAAGTGGAAGCCAACAACACCGCGATAAAGCACATAACGCGATAAAGCACATAAAAAGGACAGGCCGGGGATTCACCAACGCACGCAACTACAAAACGCGTATCCTGTTGCGCAGTGCCGCCAGAACAGCGGCATGAACATCCTTCACGGCAGAACATTCACCACGAACCGCGAAGGGCCGGGAAACTGCAGGCAGTGTGCCTTGTAAAAAACAGCTGCTTGCCCTGCTGACAGCCGGCTCCTTTGAAGCGTGGTCACCGCGAAAAAGGATATGCAGGTCCTGCCCGAGCGAGCCGCGCAGCCGGGAACGAACCGGCTCTGGCGCACGGTCTGCCGGTGGTGGAGAGAGATCGAAGTCCGCATTGTCACCGCCGCGACATCCGTGAAAGCGGAAGCCAACTCCGCAGTGATGCACTTAACGAGGACTAACCTGGGCACGCGGACCATCTACACAACGCCTATTCTGTTGCGCAGTGCCACCAGAACACCGGCCAAGAACATTAACCACGAACCGTGAAGAACCGCCGTGCCGGTGTGGGACTAGACATGGGCATCATCCACGCCGAGTAGTTCAAACCTGTCAGCCATGGGTGGCTGAGAGCCAGAGGGTGGCTTCAGCCTTCATGGCGTCCCAGGCCGTGTGCAAGGAGAAGCCGAACTAATGGTCCCGAGCGGAAACAGTGACGGCGTAGGTTGATTAGACACTGGCCGCTACTTAGCACTAATGATGGCGCGTTTCAGGCTATGGGGACTTCTCTGTGACGTTCTGCTTGGAACCTTAAGCATCTCTTTCCTGTAGTGCATATTAGTAAGCATTACAGCCGCCGCAGACCCAAAGAAGATTGCAAGGAAAAGATAAACGACAATTCCTTGGTTGAAAAGAAATATCCGCCAATACTCGGCCAGAAGGTAGAGCGACAAGCCCGCACCTAGTGCCATTCCCGACTTATACTGCTTGCAATGACCATAAATAATTCCCGCAACGAAAACGGCTAAAAGACTCCAAATCAGACCGGACAGCCCATAAACATTATAAATGTCAGCGAACGCAGAATTGGTGGTAAGGCTCCCAGCAACATCAACTTGATTAGCATAGCGAGCATCACTACCCACTACAATAGCGCCGTCTTTTTCTTGGAAAAAAGTTGGAACCATAATGACTATAGAATCAATATACGAACCTCGACTTGGAAACGTTCCGGCAAATATGGCGCTAGAAACACCGCCTGAAACCTGAAAGGGTGAACCAAGGTAGGTAAGTATCTGATACCAGTTCATAAGAGCGGGGTTGTCTATATCGTACGAAGCGTAATACTTTGCGTTACGGAAAAAGTTCAAGACACCAAGAACAGCAAATATGGCACTCGCAAAAAGTATCATTCGAACCGGCCTTATTCTGACGCCGGGGTTGATATGGGCGTATAAGAAAACAAACACAACAACCGCCATCAGAAGAGACATCCGAGATGAGAATAGCGAACTTAGCAGTAGGAGAATAAGATTCCATGCAACGAGAAGCAAGCTAGTGCGTTTCTTTAGCCATAAAACGAGAGCGAATGGCGCTGCGATGACAGTTGTGTATCGCAAAGTCGCCAATCCGGCCCCGTCCTTCAACGGCTCTGACAAATTATTGCCAGCATTTTGGGCCAAGGCCGCCAAGATAGACCCCTGCTGTTGTGCTAGGAACAGTGCGTACATGACACCTGCTGTGGCAAGCACGCTTAAGATCTTTAGAAGCGTCTTCTCGAAATGAGAGCTTTCCTCCACTCGGGTGATAGACCCAAATGTACTGACACTGCCCCCTACACGGGAACCAAGCGTGTACACGGCAAAACAAAGAACATACCACGAGCATAGAATTGCAAGACCACCTAGAGAGAGGTTGGTCCGCTGACTAAACCCCCGTAGAAAGACTGACTCTCCTGGAACAGCCCAGGCCGCTACGCTAAGCAGAAGTGGCACTACAAAAACAAAAACGGGCCTAGTAACCGATGCAAGCTTCAATCAAGTTCCTTAGTGCCGGTGGTCGTTTCCAGAGTTTTGGTTGTCGTCATCCTCCGCCGGCCCCGAGCCCTGGAACGGTCTTCAGCACCACGGGACTTGACTGCGTCAGTGAGGTCCGCGGCGGGAAATCTTTTAAGTCTTATCAAAAGCGGGCTTGCAGCCAGAGCGGTAACACAAAGGACCAAGAGCTCACTCGCTGCTAGTCCTAGGGCAACACCTTCTGGACCCCAAGACATGTTCAATGCCACCATCAGGGGGAGACCAACAACAGCCCCCAGGATGGTTGCTGCTAGTACCATGCGGGTCCGGCCCGCTGGAATCAGTAAGTTCCTCACCAGGGGAGTCGAGGTGGATACTGCAAAGAATGCGATGCCGTAGAACATCAGCATAGGGTTACCAGCAGCAACCTCCGGCCCAAACATAACCTCCGTCGCCAGCGGACCCGCAAGGTGAAGGAACAGCAGCCCACAGAGGCCAAGAGTAGCATGGGCTGCTATAGCAAAGACGTGCCTCCGGACTCGGCGGGCTCCCGGTTCTAGAACCCAAGCTTGAAGTGCGTTGCCCATTGCCACGACAGCAAAGAGTCCGTATCGGTAGATTTTGTCACCTGATGCGACCGAACTAACGGCCTGAACTGAGCTGCTCATCGAGACTACAGGAATGGGGGCAGCAATATAGCCCGTACCGACGCCATCTATGAGAGCCGTGCTGAAACGCTTACGGAGTAATGCAACTGATTGCTTGCTAAGCGGAGATACCTTGGGCCACGCCACGCCTAAGACGCTCCGGTGAAAAAGTAATAGCCCAATTACAGAGGCTAAAATCAAGCAGAGCGGGTAAAGCCATATCACTCCTGTGGTCAATAGAAGAAAGGCAGAAAACGCAGTTGCTATAAGTTTTGGCACGGTCTCGAAAGTCGCAATAGGGCCAGCCTTGCCTAAACCGATCATGTACCATGCTGGCGACCAGCCCACAAGAGCCATAGAAAGAGCCATTCCTATAGCCTCAAATAGATATCTGTGGCTGACCAAAAACATAGTGGCCACAATGGCCAGTGGGAACACGAAACAGGACAACAGGGCTTTCGATGATACAACCTCCGTATAGATGCCCCTTTGCTTACTCTCGTCATTTGCCGAGGCGATGGCAGCCGGACCCCAGATCGCGCTTCCATACCCTATCGCTACTGAAGCGAACGCGCCGATGGCTTGACCAATCGCCACACTAGCCCAGCCCTCGGCCCCGCCAAGTCGCGCGACAATAGGAAGTAAAAGTAACGGCGTCAGCGCCGAGATTAAGGGCAGTGTGGAGAACCCAACCAAGCGTTTAGCGAGATTCTTCATACGTTCCCAGCAATCAATATGTTGTAGCAGACATCAAAGAAAGCAAAGCCAAACCTTTTGTCCGGCCCTATAATTTTCCGGGGCTGAGTCATGTTCGCAGCCCTCGCGCAAAATCGAGAATGTTCTTAGCTTTGACAGTCCAGTCCTCTATCTCAGCTCGGCGGATGCCTGCAACATTCGGCCCTGCTTCGGCCATCCAACGGCTAAGGGCAGGGTGCGCCTCAGTATACCTATCGTACGTTGCTAACCCTGGGATTCCAGTAACCTCACGCCGATTTTGTCGCCTGCTGACTACAAACAAACCCGAAGCTAAGTATTCGAAAAGCTTCATGGGACTTCTTCCGGCATTTAAGTCAGTGGAGGTGAAAGGTAGAAGCCCGACCTTCGCACCCCGGAGTACGGCAGGAACCTTATCGTATGGCATAGGGCCAGTAAGGGTTACGTTCCCTGGCAGGTTTGCAGGGGGAGGATTCTTAATAGGACCGACGATGGTGAAGGGTTCGTTACCGGCCGCCTTCGCAAAATTTATTACCGCATCCCAGTCAAAGCGCCCGTCGATAGCCCCCACATATACCGCGCCACGGCGCGGTAGCTCGTGGCTCGCAGCAAACCGCAGAAACTCCACTCCGTTCTCCACCACCACTCGTGGTTGCCGCTCGACTGCTGGCAAAGAAGACAACACTATTTGGGATGTAGCGACGATGCCGTGAACGCTCGGAATCAGCTTTGCTTGTCGTCTGGCAGCTATACCGTTTGGGTATATGTCGGTGGGCCGGTAAATTCTCGTGCGCCCCAACGTCCGAAGGAATGAGTTTTCCATCAACGGTTGGTCAATTAATACCAGGTCCGGATTGGCGAAGCCGATTTTACTGAGAAAACGTCGCAAATAGGGTGAAGCTCCAAAGATACTGGGCAGCACTGTTTTGCTGCACCCATGGATGACTCCGTCCGCATCCACTCTTGGCCCACCCTCCGCCAAGCTACGCCTGTTGCTGTCATCCACCCTAAGCAATTGATGGACCATAGACCATGGGGTAGAAACGTGAGCGACAACGGCGCCGCTGCGAGCCATTTCACGAGCGAGATGATGGCTACCTACCTTGAAGACACCCCCGTCTGCGGAGTGGCTAATGAACAAGATGCTCTCCCCCATGTTTGCGCCTTCCTCAGGTAGAAATGCTGCTGTAGGCTCTCAAGGCATTGGAAACATTGGACGCTACACGTTCCCAGTCATACTGCCTGTTCCAAGCTTCTGACGGGGTGATTTTTCCGCTTTCTGCTGACTTTGAGCATTCATCCATAGCGTTAGCCCATGCATCTGCGTCAGCAGAGCTGTCAACGCCAAATCCGCTTTCGGCCGCAATTTCTGCGACTGTGGTGCAGCCCGTCCAATATACAACTGGAGTTCCGCACCGCATAGCTTCAACTGCTGGTAGTCCAAACCCCTCTAAAATTGAGGGGAATAACAAGGCTGCTGATGCTCGATACATGTCGGCAAGCATGGAATCGTCAATACTAGTGTGCGTAACAACTTGATTCTCTACGTCGAATTGACGGGCAAGGGACTGGACGGCGTTTGCATCGGAGCCGACTACGTCGAGTGAGAAGTGAGGACGGAGGCGTAACGCCTGGAGTATTACCTTCAGATTCTTATGCGGCTTCAGATTGCCCACAAATATGAAACGATCGGCCGTTACTTCAAAGTTGTGTTGCTCTTCATCGGACCCAAACTCGGCAGAAGCGCCATTCCCAACATTTATGACCCGTACATCATCACAGTTCAACCAGGTCTGAATATCCTCTTTCGACGCTGTAGAAACGGTGAGGACTAGGCCTGCCTTCTTCACTGCGGGCTTTACAACCAACTCGTAGTATGCCCTCTTCGTCAAAGAACTCTCGTCTTCAACATGTAGGTGAATGAGGTCATGGATAGTCAGTACCTGGGGAGCACGGCAGATGCCGGCATTAAACCCTGGCGTATAAAGTAGGTCTGACCGACGGAGCCTGAAACGATACGGACCGACGACGTCTAGAGGTGACGTAGGGCTGTGCGTTGAGTCAACGCTTGAGAACGGCAAAGTCAGACGCGTGATCACCTCCCTACCAAAACGGGCTATACCGTGATGGCCCTTCCAGCCGCTGTACACGTGCAGGTTAGGCACTCGTGCATGAGAAGGATTTTCCATCTTAGACGACCTGCTTTAGCGATAGCCGCGGACCCATTTGCAGCCGAGCTCCGTCACGGCAAGCCCGCAGATATAGTTTTGCAAAGCTCAAATTGCCCGCCCGCGTCGACTGTGCCAAAACATAAAGAGAATATATGGCGAAATTTAGAATAAATCGCAGTTTAGAACCGCCAAGTCGCGCTTCTTGGAAATCCACAACAAAGCTGTTCCGATATGAGTAATATGTTCGCACGTCACTCTGGGCCTTGATCATTCCCATTAAATACCGGTTCGAAGATGAGTCCACCCATTTACTGCCAGCATCGACAATTCGGGCCTCAGCACAAAGGTAGATGCCTATGCCCATTCGGTTCATTTTCCTCGTATATTCAACGTCGTCGAAGTAAAGAACAAAATCCCGTCGCGGCAGGCCAGCAGTTTTAAACACAGCAGCAGGGCCGAACAAGCCGCCATACGGGGCCTGGGGAAGCCTTGGGCGCGATGCGAGTGCGGTCCCACCAGAACTCCGCGGTCGTGGTGGTCGAAGACGTTTGTACAAGTCAAAACCAAAGAACGTCCCCGCCGGCTCGAACACATCAGCGCTATCACGGCCACTGGACAAGAGCCCGTGATGCTCGTCCGTGTCTCTACTACATGCGAATACGAAGTCCTCAGTACTCCCTTTCATATCGCTCGCTAGTTCATGCAGTGCACTGAGGCAATCCGGCTCTGGCCAGTTATCGTCATCGAGTATCCATAGGTGTGAGGCCTTATGCGCTAGGGCAGCTGCAATTCCTTCCCCGAAGGCGACCGCGGTACCTAGGTTCTCCTCAAGAGTAAGCAAGTCCAGCGCACTACCCAAGCGGGTAGCCAGAGACAGAAGGCGTGCGGCGCTCGACGGGCTGGATCCGTTATCCACGACCACTATCTTTGATGCGCCGCAGGCTAAGGCTCGCCGCACCGTTTCTTCACACATGTCTGCGCGGTCACCGTAGGTAACCGTTATCGCTATCGTCTTGGTCAGCAAATCAACTCTCGAATCTGTGATCTATTTGAAAGTGTGGCCGGGGTGCGGTGCTTTTACAGCTGAGTGTTCCGCAACCCAAGCGCGTATTTCGTTCTGAAAACGATCCCGCGAGAAGGGAAGCGCATGGTCAGAAATGCCAGCAGTGTCCAAGGAAAGAGCACGATTAAGTCCCGAAAGCAAACTCGCTTCATCATCGGCGTCGAAAAGGGCACCAGTCTTTCCTTCGGTCACCGTTTCACTTGCGCCCCCAACTCGGTTGGCCAACACAGGAGTGCCCGCGGCCATTGCCTCAACGGGCATAATGCCAAAATCTTCGACTGGCGGGAACACATATAGGAGCGCCTTTTGGTATAAGGCTCGAAGCAATTGAGTCGACGGCCGGCTCAGCACTGTCACATCGACTTTGGCTGAAGCGGCCAGACTATTGATGAGTGCCTCATCTGGGCCACCGCCTGCTAGAACCACAGGTAGGCCTGCAACCTCTCCAGCCCGAATAACGATGTCGAGGCGTTTGTAGGACACGAAACGGGATGCCCCCAATATGAACTTCGGAGGTAGTGCATCATAAGCCGCCTGCTCGTCTGAGCTCAAGACGGATGACCAATCCGCTACCGCGCGAATTTCGGCTACATCCACCGGCGGATATATGACTCGTGCGTCTCTTCCCCAAACCTTATTGATTCGGTCGCGAACAAACTTACTGTTTGCAGCGATATCGGTTGCTTCTTGGGCTCGGTACCTATCGAGGGGCTTGAGCAGAGAAGAAGCTAGTCTCGCCATAAGTCCATCGCCCCGTGAGTCTAAGCTGGGTTCCCATATGTAACGTGCAGGAGTGTGAACATAAACAAGTTTCTTCATACCTCGGGCCACACGTACGTGGTGTGCGAAAAGATGCGAACTGACTAGGCCGACATCTTCTGTTCTATGCCGAATGGGAGTGTTCCTCCACACCATGGGCATGAGCGGAAGCGACAGCATCTTCCGGTTTCGGAATGGTCGCCTGCCAAGAACACTCTCAGCGACAGTGACGCCCTCGACGGAAGCTCCTGGGGATCGCCACAAGCAGAAAAGTTCGGAACCAGGAAAGGCATCTATCATAGCGGTGGCTACGTTTTCAGAGCCCCCTATTGTTGCGAGCCATTCATGGACCACAATCACACGTGGACGCTTATTTACCGTCTCTCGATTGGACAACACTTCCCCCGGCATCACTGAGAGCTACGGCTACCCGACCTAGGCACCAATACAACAATTACCACAACATGTACCCAGAGCCGCTATTAGTGACAATGTCTCCAGAGGCTGGCCGATCCCGGCCTATCACTAGAGGACCCGTAGCGCAACTTTTGCCGTACAGTGACGAACGGCAACTCGGCAATCATGGCAGGCCCCGCGGACGCAGTAACATACCGAGTGTTGAGAGAGTCGAGGACATGAAACAGGCTGTAAGCGTGGGGGAGTTGCACCAGGTGCGCAACTGGCGAATTAAGTATGTGAATCGACTACGTATAGTCGACGCTGGCGTAGTTGTATGGGCCGTTGCCGGCGCTTTTGGCGTACGTTTCGGCTTCTACGAACCTGGTAACCAAACGCGAGAGACCGATTACGTGATCCTATCGATCGCGCTTGCCCTCTCATGGTGGTTCATGCTGGAGTTTTGGGGTAGCCGTGACGCCAAGGTCCTCGGCTCGGGAACCGAGGAATACAAGAGAGTCTTGGCAAGCTCAGCTTGGCTTTTTGGTTTCGTTGCCGTTTTCTCGTATGCCCTGCGCATTGACACAGCTCGCGGGTTTGTGGGCTTGGCCTTTCCTGCCGGGGCTATTGGGCTGCTTGCTGCCCGCTGGCTCGTTCGTCAGCACTTGGCTCTCGAGCGCAGACGTGGCCTTAGCAGCTCGCGTGTACTCATTATTGGTGGTCCGTTTTCTGCCGCCCATCTCGTACGCTCTTTACAAAGCGCGCCGGCTGCAGGCTACTTGCCTGTTGCTGCCCACCTGCCAGGTGCAGCAACAAATGCCGCGCAATCAACTGCCCTTTCACTTCCTGTCACAGGAACCGCTTCAGACGTAGAATCGATTTTGGAAGTCATAGCGGCCCTAGATATAGATGCTGTCGCCGTTTCGGCTGGCGTAAATTTGCATCCTGAAGACCTGCGGCGGCTGGGATGGGAACTCGCTGCGAAAAATATCGGCATGATCCTGGCGCCTGCCCTGACTGACATAGCAGGCCCAAGAATTCACACACAACCAGTAGCGGGACTGCCGCTAATACACGTTTCAACCCCAAAACTAACTGGGGGTAAAAAGGTTGCAAAGCGCGCTTTTGACGTAGTTGTTGCCGGTTTGCTGGTGGCGGCCTTGTCCCCCATCTTCGTTATCATCGCCGCATTGATACGTGCAACGGATTCTGGTCCAGTGTTTTATCGTCAGGAGCGAGTCGGCTTGCGTGGCACTACTTTCGACATGCTGAAATTCCGGTCCATGAGGGTGAACGCTGATGAAGATCTAGTCGAGCTATTGAAGGCCCAAGGCTCAGGCGACAAGCCACTGTTCAAGATCGAAAACGACCCCCGGGTCACTCCTTTGGGTCGGATCATGCGGAAGTACTCTATCGACGAGCTACCCCAATTACTCAATGTCCTTATGGGAAGTATGAGTTTAGTGGGCCCGCGTCCGCAACGTGCTGGAGAAGTGGCGCTTTACGATGACGCCGCCCACCGCCGGCTATACGTGAGCCCTGGGATGAGCGGATTATGGCAGGTGAGTGGCCGATCCAACCTGAGTTGGGACGAGAGTATCCGGCTCGATCTGTACTACGTAGAAAACTGGTCACTCATGGGAGATGTCCTAATTTTGCTCAAGACTTTCAAAGCTGTCTTCGTGGGAACTGGCGCTCACTAGCCGCCCACAACCAAATCTGGGGGATTACATGCGTATATCAGTGATTGGTTGCGGCTATCTGGGGGCAGTACATGCTGCTTGCATGGCTCAACTTGGGCATGACGTTGTTGGAATAGATGTAGATACTAAAAAAATCAAAGATTTATCCGATTCACATGCTCCGTTTTATGAACCTGGACTAAGTGAGCTACTCAGATCCGTGCAAAGCACGGGGCGCCTTTCGTTCACAACTGAGATGTCTGCCGCTGCTGGCAGCAACATACATTTCCTGTGCGTAGGAACTCCCCAAAAAAAGGGCGAGTATGCTGCAGATCTTTCGTACCTAAATTCTGCCGTGTCTGCTTTGGCGCCATTTCTTAAGCCAGGGGATGTGGTTGTTGGCAAATCCACCGTGCCTGTTGGAACCGCCAGCGAAGTGTTGACTCTAATAACTGCGCACGAGCCTACTGCCCACCTGCTGTGGAATCCTGAGTTCCTTCGGGAGGGACATGCAGTCGAAGACACCTTAGGGCCGGATCGTCTCGTCTATGGTGTCCACGGTGGGTCTGAGGAGCATGTCGCCGTAAAGATCTTAGATGAGGTATACGCAACGCC
Organism: Arthrobacter sp. Cr_A7; assembly: GCF_029222765.1. NCBI lineage: Bacteria > Bacillati > Actinomycetota > Actinomycetes > Micrococcales > Micrococcaceae > Arthrobacter > Arthrobacter sp. Cr_A7. The sequence goes on from NZ_JARHXQ010000042.1 coordinate 18,335, forward strand.
ATTGTCGGCGGGAGTTCCTCGCTTAGTAACAGACCTACAAACAGCGGAGTTGGTGAAGACAGCCGCAAATTCCTTTCTGGCAACAAAAATATCCTTCATAAACGCTATGGCTGAGCTCTGCGAGGCTACTAGCGCTGACGTGACGCAACTGGCCGATGCCATCGGGCTTGACGAACGCATCGGTCGGAGGTTCCTTAACGCCGGGATTGGCTTCGGTGGCGGCTGTCTTCCCAAAGACATACGGGCCTTTATGGCCCGAGCTGGAGAGTTGGGCGCTGACCAGGCGTTGACCTTTCTCCGAGAGGTGGATGCCATAAACATGAGACGTCGAACGCGAGTCGTCGAGATTTGCCGCGACCTTTGCGATGGATCGATACTCGGGAAACGAATAACGGTTCTGGGTGCCGCATTTAAGCCGGACAGCGACGACGTGCGTGATTCTCCGGCACTAAATATTGCCGCCCAGCTCCAGCTACAAGGCGCCGCGGTAACAGTCACGGACCCTCGAGCGATAGGCAACGCGGCCGCAAGGTTTCCGGAACTTCATTACGAGGAGCAGACCGCTAAGGCTGTGCGTGATGCAGACGCCCTGCTCCTCCTTACCGAATGGCAGGAGTATCGCGATCTCGACCCATGCATCGTGGGCCTTGACGTAGCTGGTCGCCGTATCCTCGACGGTCGCAATGTCCTCGACCCAATCAAATGGCGAACTGCTGGCTGGACTTACAAAGGACTGGGGCGCCCCTAGAATGGCAGTAAAGTTGCATGCTCGTGCGGAAGCGAACCCGCCCTCAGGGCAGACTAACAAAAAACGTAGACGTTCCGTCACCATTATCATTGTCGTGGCCGTTACCCTGTGCGTCCTTGGAAGTGCAGTGGCGTGGCTGGTTGGGCGAGCCTCAGTTGTTACCAATGAACTTAATGCTGCGTCTGAACTTCTTCATCCCATCAAATCCGGCATCGGAACGGGAAACCCTCAGCAGTCGATCGCAGCTCTGGAGAGGCTCCAAGCACATACGGAAGCAGCAAAATCGGCGGCAGAAGATCCCCTTTGGGTTCTGGCTTCTGGCTTCCCGTACCTTGGTCAGAACTTGGCCGCCATTTCAGAAGTAGCGCGTTCTGCCGACGACTTGTCACACCTGGCTCTCGAGCCTCTGGTAGAAACAGCAGACAAACTTAACTGGGACACTCTGCTTCCGGGCAGCGCCGGGGCCAACCTCAAACCGCTTCAGGCAGCGTCTCCTCAAATTAATTCCGCCGCCCACGCCGTGCGCTCTTCCGGTGAACGACTGAATCGCATCGATGGAAACAAGCTACTCCCTCAAGTAGCCGATCCTCTTGATGAAGTACGGAACCAGATAAGCGATGCCACTGCAGCGCTAGACGCCGCAGCAGACGTTTCTTCCCTACTCCCCCAGCTGCTGGGATCAGAGTCGCGCAAGAACTACCTCTTGATTGTTCAAAACAACGCCGAGGCGCGTGCTTCTGGAGGGATTCCAGGAGCCGTCGCCGTGCTGACCGCGGAAAATGGACAGCTTGAGCTGGCCGAACAAAGCAGTGCAGGTGATATTGGCGTGATGGCCCCGGCGATACCACTTGACCCCGAGCAACAGGCAATTTATTCCACCCGCATGGGTAAATTTATGCAGGACGTAAATTTGACGCCTGACTTTCCTTCTGCTGCTAGCACCGCTCGAGCAATGTGGGAACGTAAGACCGGGGAACGCGTTGACGGTGTAATATCCGTGGATCCCGTTACGCTTGGTTACATTCTCGATGCAACTGGCCCTGTAACCCTCACCCAACCAGATCTGGTAGCCCTTGCTTCTACAGGGTTGCCGACCGAGTTAAGCGGCGGAAATGTAGTAAAGGTACTGCTTTCCGACGTCTATGAGAAGATCCAGTACCCGCCTCTACAGGATGTGTATTTTGCAGGGGTAGCTCAGCAGGTCTTTTCAGCCCTGTCATCAGGGCAAGGCAATGCGCAGGGCTTGGTGAAAGGCATAAGTAGAGGCACAGAGGAAGGACGCATCCTCTTCTGGTCCGCCCTTGACGAGGAGCAATCAGTTGTATCCAAGTACCCTATTAGCGGTTCTGTAGCCGGTCCCGCGGTACAGGCAGCCCAATTCGGCGTTTACTTCAATGACGGCACGGGGGCCAAAATGGACTACTACGTCAAGCGCACCGTGCAGTTGATCAAGGAATGTTCAAGAGATGGGTACGAGCAAACGACGGTTCGGGTGACCAGTACCAATACGGCGCCCGCGGACGCTGCTGCCTCTCTTCCGACGTACGTAACAGGAGACGGAGCTTCTGGCGTGCCACAGGGGTCCGTGCAGACGAATGTGGTGGTGTACGGCCCAGCACAATCCAACGTAGAGACGGCGGCTATAGACGGTCAGCAGGCAGACTTCGCACCATACCTACACAAAAGCCGCCCCGTGGGCGTTCTTGCACTCCAGCTTGCACCGGGAGAGAGCAAGACGCTAGAGCTCACGTTCGGAAAGATAGTCCAGCACGTCGAACCTAGCCTGGTTGTCACACCATCTGTTCAACCTGTAATAGATGTGATTCTCCCCACACAATCCTCGTCTTGCCTGTAATTTCCGCGACCAGTTCGTTAACAGTATGTAAACCGACTGGATTGACATTGCTCACGGCACACATCCGGTGATAGCTTCTTCTTGGGATATCTATCCGGAATACACGCAGAAATTTCTGCGCAGAGGAATCCTCCTCTAAAATCGGGTACACCAAAACTTAACGTCTCCGGGGGGACAATTATGAAGAAAACTCTTGCCGCACTCGCGCTTGCCGGCTCCATCGCCCTCATTGGATCTGCGCCTGCAGCCGCCCAGGGCATCAACTACATCCCGCTGCCGCCGCAGGCTGCCGTATCTGACGGCACCGTAGGCCCGGGTGAAACGTTCGTTTTCCGTGGCCAGGGCTTCCGGGTCGGCGAATCGCTTACCATCAGGGTTACGCCGGGAAACCCGCCGGCCGCCTCTGGCGCTAACATCGCGGGTGGCCGCTCAGTTGCTGCCCGTATCAGCGTTGTTGCCGAAGCTCAAACCCTTAAGGCCACTGCTGACGCGCAAGGCGCCTTCTCTGTGCCCATCACCATCCGCGAAGCCGGTACCTACAGCATTACTGCCACGGGTGACACGTCCGGTGTGACCGTCGGGCCTGTAACCGTCACCGTGGCTGCTGCAGTAGCACCGGCCGCAGCAACATCCAGCAACACCGGCGGTCTGGCAGCTACAGGTGCTGATGCCGGATTGGTCCTCTGGACCCTGGTCGGCGCTGGCGCGCTGGCTGCTGGCGCGACCTCGGTGGTAGTTGTTCGCCGCCGCGCCAAGGCTGAGGTCGCTGCATAATCGCATCGCTTCAAAGCACTTCAGAAGGTGGACGTCTCGGAAACGATGACGCCCACCTTCTGGGTTTAAACCTTCGACAAGCTGCTTTCGACAGGCTCAACCAACGGACTGTGGTATCAATAAGGGCTATGGGTAGACTTTGGCGCAATACTCTGACAGAGTTCGATTTCTCAGCACGGCTCCCTCACCCTCTGGCTCTCCGCTGCGCCTTTCTCGGGCTTCTGACAGTTGGTGCCCTCGGCGTGGCGATAGTTGCGCTTGTACGGGCTCCCTGATGCCGTCTTGAGGTATCTCCGCAATCACGGGCTTTGGCGAAGCGTTCTTGCCACGATGCTTATCGCGCTTGCATTCATTGCGTTTTGGCCGTCTCCCGTAGACGAACCAGTCCAAGAACAGCTCTCCAAGGTGCTGACAATCCTCCACAGCCACGGGATCCCTTCGTGGTTCAATTACAAATTTGTGGAGGCCTCAGCCAATATCGTGCTGTTCATCCCGCTCGGCTTGGTCGGCCTACTCGCCTTTCCAGAAAAGCCCTGGTGGCGAATCGGTGCCTTTGCCTTGCTCATTTCCGGATGTATGGAACTGGGGCAGTTTCTGTTTCTACACAATCGCTTTGCGAGTCCGGTAGACCTTGTCACAAACGCTTTGGGCGCTATCCTCGGCGCCCTCCTAGCCGCTGCAGCACTAAGAAAAATAGAGGCCCGCCACCTTCCGGCAGCGGACCTCTAAAAGTCGGTGGCTAAAAGCTAGTTGACGAAGGCCTTCATCCAGGTCTTCAGGTCCTCGCCGAACTCCACACGCTCCGATGCGAGCGTAATGACGGCCTTGAGATAGCTCAGCTTGTCACCGGTGTCGAAGCGGCGGCCCTTGAAGACCACGCCGTACACCCCGGAGCCTTCGCCCTCGCCGGCGGCCAGGGTCTGCAGCGCATCGGTCAGCTGGATCTCGTTACCGCGTCCCGGTTCGGTGTTCTCCAGAACGCCGAACACTGACGGATGCAGCACATACCGGCCGATCACGGCCAGGTTGGACGGTGCGTCAGACACGGCAGGCTTCTCCACCAGGCTGTTGACGCGGACGTAGTCCTCGCCATCCACAGCGGTGATGTCGGCGCAACCGTAAGCGCTGATCTGCGAAGGATCAACCTCGATGAGGGCAATGACGGACCCGCCGGTCTTCTGCTGCACCTCAATCATGGTGGTCAGCAGGGACTCGGCCTCGTCAATCAGATCGTCGCCCAGGAGCACGGCGAAGGGCTCATCCCCCACGTGCTGCTTGGCGCACAACACCGCGTGGCCCAGGCCCTTGGCCTCACCCTGGCGGACGTAGTGAATGGGACCCAGCTCGGAAGCGTACTGGATCGACTCCAGCCGGTCCTTGTCGCCCTTCTCCTCCAGCACCCGTTCCAGTCCGGGAGCACGGTCGAAGTGGTCCTCCAGGGCACGCTTGCTGCGGCCCGTGATCATCAGAACGTCGTTGAGGCCGGACTTTACGGCTTCCTCAACGACGTACTGGATGGCCGGACGGTCAACAACCGGCAGCATTTCCTTCGGCATCGCCTTGGTTGCGGGCAGGAAGCGAGTTCCCAATCCGGCAGCAGGAATGACGGCTTTGGTAACAGCTTTCCCCATAGTCATAGGTGAACCTTACAAATTAGCGGCGAACAAAGGCAATTCTGGTTTCGACAGGCTCAACCACCGTGAGGGCGGGGCTCAGCCTCCGAGGCCGCTGAATTTCGGCTCACGCTTGTCCTGGAACGCCCGGAAACCTTCGGCATAATCGTCCGTTTTGCAGAGCCGCGCCTGCTCGGCGTTCTCCTCCTGCATGGCTTCCCATAGGCCCAGGCGCTGGTCACGGATGTGTGCCACCAGCTCCTTACTCGCGTTGAAAGCACCGGTTGCGCCCACTGCCACGCACGACACAATGTCCCGCGTCATTTCCAAGAGTTCATCCGCCGGCATCGCCCGGCTGAACATCCCCTGCGCCACCGCCTCTGCACCGCTCATCAGCTCGGCCGTGTAGATCAGGTCCAGCGTCCGGTGCATGCCCAGCCGCTCCGTGAAGTACCAGTGCCCACCCGAATCCAGCGTGGCACCCAACTTGGCGAACGGCGACCCGAACTTCGCGTTCTCCGCCACGTACACCACGTCCGTGGCCAGCAGCAGCCCCAGCCCGACACCCAGGCACGCCCCGTGAGCCGCGGCGAACGTCGGAGCCGGAAACGCTGCCATCTTCTTCAGCAGCGGTTCCACCAGCCCGCCCAGGTACGCGGCG
>NZ_JARHXQ010000043.1:0-5384 GCF_029222765.1 Arthrobacter sp. Cr_A7
AGAGGGTGTGGAACGTGCCTTCAGCGTCGACGCGGCCATAGGTGTGGGCACCGAAGAGATCGCGCTGGCCCTGGATCAGGGCGGCGGCGACGCGCTTGCGGCGCAGGCCGTCGTAGTACGCCAGCGAGGAGGAGAACACCGGTACCGGGATGCCAAGCTGCACGGCGGTGGCAACCACGCGGCGCCACGCCGGGAGGGCATCGCCGATGGCCTTGGTGAACGCCGGTGCGAACAGCAGGTTGGCCGGCTTCTCGTCCGCGGCGTAAGCCTTGGTGATGTCCTTGAGCAGCTCGGCGCGGATGATGCAGCCGGCACGCCACAGGGATGCGATCTCGTCCAGCTTCAGGTCCCAGCCGTATTCTTTGGCTGCCGACGTCAGCATGTCCAGGCCCTGCGCGTAAGAGACGAGCTTGGAGGCGTAGAGGGCCTGGCGCACGTCCTCGACGAAGGTCTCGGGGATTTCCACCGAAGCTTCGTTGCCCGGCAGCAGTTCCTGGCCAAGCTTGCGCTGCCCGGCCTGCGAGGACAGGGCACGGGCGAAGACGGATTCGGCGATGCCGGAAACCGGGGAACCCAGTTCCAGGGCCGAGATGACCGTCCAGCGTCCGGTGCCCTTCTGGCCGGCGGCATCGACCACGACGTCGACAAACGGCTTGCCGGTCTTGCCGTCTACGTGGCCCAGGACCTCTGCGGAGATTTCGATCAGGAAGGAGGACAGCTCGCCGTTGTTCCACTCGGAGAAGATCTTGGACTGTTCGGCGGGCTCGATGCCGGCGCCTGAGCGTAGCAGGTCGAAGGCCTCGCCGATGACCTGCATGTCGGCGTACTCGATGCCGTTGTGGACCATCTTGACGAAGTGTCCTGCGCCGTCGGTTCCCACCCAGGCGCAGCACGGCTCGCCGTCCACCTTGGCGGAAATCTTTTCCAGCAGCGGGCCCAGTGCCTTGTAGGACTCCTTGGAACCGCCGGGCATGATGGAGGGGCCGTTCAGGGCGCCCTCCTCGCCGCCGGATACGCCGACGCCCACAAAGTGGAGGTCCTTCTTGGCCAGCGCGGCTTCGCGCCGGCGGGTGTCCTCGTAGTGGGAGTTTCCGGCGTCGATGATGATGTCGCCGGCTTCCAGGAGCGGCTCGAGCTGCTCGATCACGGAGTCAACCGGCTTGCCGGCCTTGACCATGATGAGGACGCGGCGGGGCTTCTCCAATGAGTCCACCAGTTCCTGCAGGGTTTCGGTGCGGACAAAGTCGCCTTCCGAGCCGTACCGCTCCAGCAGTGCGTCCGTCTTCTCCACGGACCTGTTGTGCAGCGCGACAGTGAAGCCGTTCCGCGCCAGGTTGCGGGCCAGGTTGGCGCCCATCACCGCGAGGCCGGTGACACCGATGTGTGCAGACATCAAAACTCCAATTCGTTTCTGTGCGACGGATGCGCAGGGGCGTTTCCCATGCCGGAAACACCATGACATTTTTCAGGGGTCGGAATAAAGCATATATATTCGGGGGCCTCGGGGGAAGTGCCGCCCATCCAGCGAACGTTTTGTTTCGCCTCCTGGCCGGACCAGGCCGGCCGGCAGACCTCATCGCACTAGGCTTAGCTGCATGACCAGCAGCCTGCACCACCGTGCCATTGAGAACCTTGGCACCCGCATCATCTCCGGTGAGCTGCCTGCTGGCCACGTTATGCTCGCCGAGCATCTCGAGGACGAACTTAAGGTTTCCCGTTCGGTAATCCGCGAAGCAGTCCGGGTACTGCAGTCGCTGGGTTTGGTGGAAACCACCAAGCGGGTGGGGATCCGTGTGCTGCCGGCCAGCCGCTGGAACCCCTTCGACCCGCAGGTCATCCGGTGGCGGCTCGCCAGCGATGCGCGCGGCGCCCAGCTGCGGTCCCTCGCCGAGCTTCGTGCAGCCGTGGAGCCGGCCGCCGCCGAGCTTGCGGCCCAGAATGCGCCCGCCCCGCTGCGGCTGGAGCTGGTGGACGTCGCCTATGCAATGCGCGACGCCGGGCACAACGGTGAAGTGCCGCGCTTCCTGGAGCTGGACATCCAGTTCCACTCCCTGCTGCTTTCCGGCTCGGGCAACGAGATGTTCGCCAACCTTATGGGCCAGGTGGCCGAGACGCTGACCGGCCGCACCGTGCACGGCCTGATGCCTGACCATCCGCATGAGGCTGCCCTGCAGTGGCACGTGGACCTGGCCGAAGCGGTCGCCAGGGGCGACGCAGCCTCCGCCAGGGAAACCTCGGACCGGATCATGCGAAGGACCATGTCCCGGATGTCGGATACCTGGACGGAGCAGCCGCGCGTGTTTATCCCCGTGCGCCGGTAGAGTCCGTAGCCCGGCCGCGTCACAGACTCGCGGCTACTTTTTGTTTCCGGGAGTTCACGGTATATTCATTTCAGGCCCTCCACCGCGGCATCCCCCAATAGTCGCGGTGGAGGGTTTTCCAATGCCCTGATACTGCCGGGTCAGCAGCCCGGCGCCCGCGTCAAGCGGCATCGGCAACTGATTCCCGAAGGCGCCAGCCCCCGCCCAAACCGTCGCGCTCAAGGAGCATGGTGGTCAGGGCAGAACTCTTGTTGCTTCCCAGCCTCACCTGGACCTGCAGGACTTCCACATCCACCCTGCTGTTGCCCTTCGGCATCCTCCGGCGGGTCTCCCACCAGTTGATCCGCTCAAACCATCTGACAGGTTCGGCACCCACTGACCATTCCCTCCCGCGGCTGACCACCGCCGTCGGCATTCCGTTTTGGCCAGTGCGGACTATCACGTGTTCCATACCTGGAAAGCTATGGCAGGGGTCCGACAATCGGCGCCGCCGGCGGAAGACACAAAAAACCCCGCATTTTCACCGGTACAGGCGAAAAATACGGGGTTTTGCTGGTGGGTCCTACCGGGATCGAACCGATGACATCCACGGTGTAAACGTGGCGCTCTACCAGCTGAGCTAAAGACCCAGGCCGCTGAATCCGGCGTTTCCGCCGCAACCAACGAACATAGACTCTACCCGACCCTGGCCCTCAAACGCGAATCGGACGGGAAGTCCGGCCTGGTGTCCCCTGCACATCACAGCGGCGGCAGTTCGGCCGCAAGCCAACTGAGTGATTCTGAGACCCCGGCCTCAAGCTTGATAGTGGCTTTATCGTCCCCGCGGGTCTCTCCCCTGTTGATGATGACTACCGGCTTGCCGTCCTTCGCGGCGTGCCGGACAAACCGTAGTCCGCTCATGACTGTCAGCGAAGAACCGGCCACCACCAAAGCGGCGGCTTCATCGACCATGGCGTAGGACTTCTCCACCCGGTCCTTTGGCACGTTTTCACCGAAGTACACAAAGTCGGGTTTCAGCGTGCCGCCGCAGGCCGGACAGGCGGCCACAACAAAGCTGTTGATCAGGGCCTGGTCCTCCACGGTGGCGTCAGCATCGGGTGCCATTTCCACCAGCCCCGTTTCTTTCGCCCGTTCAAGGAACTCCGGATTCAGCTCCTCCAGCATTCCCGCGAGGAGCCGGCGCGAGTAGGTCCTGCCGCAGTCCAGGCAGACCACCTGGTCAAACCGGCCGTGGAGATCGATGACGTTCACGCTTCCGGCATCCTCATGCAGGCGGTCCACGTTCTGGGTGATCAGCCCGGTGAGGTAGCCACGGCGTTCAAGCTCCGCCGCTGCGTAATGTCCCGGATTTGGATCGGCATGGCGGAGGTGTGACCAGCCGATGTGGTTTCGCGCCCAGTACCGCTGCCGGTTTGCGGCATCCCGGACGAACTCCTGGTACGTCATGGGCGTCCTGGGTGGCGAACCAGGGCCGCGGTAATCGGGGATGCCCGAATCGGTGCTGAGTCCGGCGCCTGTCAGCAACGCGAAACGGGTGCCGGCCAGGATGTCCCGGATACGGACCAGGATCTCAAGGTCAGCGGCAGAAGCCCGGGCGGGAGGCGACGGCGGCATGCTGGCAAAGCCGGTCAGGCCTACCCCATGCCGCCGCGCGTCCATGGCCCGTCAGCCCTGGTCCAGGCCGGCCAGTGCTGCGCGGTACTCGCCAAAGTCACGGGCCTGGCCACGCGGGTTCACCACTGTGTACCGGATGCGTCCGGCGGCGTCGATGATGAACGTGCCGCGCCTGGCCATTCCGGTGTCCGCATCGAAAACACCGTACGCGCTGGCTGCGGCGCCGTGGGGCCAAAAGTCCGAGAGCAGGTCGAAGCCGTAGCCTTCCTGGGCCGCGTAGGCACGGAGGCTGAACTTGCTGTCCACCGATATGGCCAGGACCGTGGCATGGGCATTCTCGAAGACAGCGAGGTTGTCCCGTATTTCGCAGAGTTCCCCGGTGCAGATCCCCGAGAACGCAAACGGGTAGAACACCAGGACCACGTTCTGCCCGCGGAATGACGACAGCCGGACCGGCTCGCCAAACTGGTTGGGGAGTTCAAAGTCAGGAGCTGTCCCGCCGACCGCGGATACAGCAGCGGAGGCAGCGGCAAGCGCTGCCGTCACTTGTTCTTCCTGCTCACCAGCCGGGCAGCGCTCCAGTCCTTGGATACGCCGGCTGATGTGGTGACGTGCAGGCCGGCGGTGGGGGCGGCCTCCTGGATGTCCGCCGGGGAGACGTAGCCATCCCTTCCGGACTTCGGGGTAAGGACCCAGACAACGCCGTTTTCGCTGAGGGTGGTCAGCGAATCCATCAGGCTGTCAACAAGGTCGCCGTCACCGTCGCGCCACCAAAAGATCACGGCGTCCGCAACTTCGTGGTCGTCCTCGTCCAGCAGCTCTGAACCGGTGAGGTCCTCTATATCGTCACGCAAGTCGAAATCGACATCGTCGTCGTAACCGAACTCCTGAATCAGATCCCCGTTTTTGAAACCCAATTTTTCCGCCACATTTACCGAAGTGGCGGCGTCGGCCTCGCTCACGTGTTCCTCCAATGCCTCATATATGCGGTTCGCATAGTGATTTCCATTACTCCCAAGCCAACACCCTTTGTGCCTGCGCTTCAAGCTGCCGCCCCCGTGGAACGGCATATTCTGCGTCACATCGGGTGTGGTCAGCCCGCCTTGCAGCGGCTTTTCGTCACACAACCAGTATGACGGCGAAATACAACAGAGGTGCCAAAGGTGCAGCTACGCATCGCCTTGGTGGGAGGGCTAGAGTGGCTGATGACAACTATGCCTGCGGGACAACAACCTTGTAACTTCGTGCAGACATAGGAGCGCTAGGACCCTGCCCGGCACACATGCCCGGGCTGTTGTAACCGATACGTCGCACACGGCGTATGTACGCCGGGCAGTCACCCTGCCTGGCCTGAGTGCGCCGATTCATGCGCGCAAAGAGAGGTTGGACGTGGCTGCAGGAGAAGATACCTCCCATATCCTCAGCGGGTTGACTAACCAGCTGCCTGAT
>NZ_JARHXQ010000044.1:0-4485 GCF_029222765.1 Arthrobacter sp. Cr_A7
AGAGTGAGTCGGGCACCACCAGATAAATCACATCGCAACGTTGGGTGTTTAGGCAATGGCAGTCGCCCGCTTGGTAATCTTTTTTCTACTGGTACCCGTCGACTATCGCAGCGGCGATTTCCTTGTACGCACGGCGGGTCTGAGGCTGGAGCACGCTCAGGGTGACAAGATCGCCGTCGGCCACGCCGCGATCGTGCGGCACAGCGATGAGCATGCGACATAAGTCGGAGAGGTGCTCCTCGATGGCCGCCTTGTCCACGCGAGAAGAGACCTCGTCTTTGTCAGTGATCACCACAATCGCGTTCCGAGCGAGTTCCTCGTAACCATGGCTGGCCAGCCAGTGCAACGTGCTGCGGGCCCGTTTTGCCCCACTCACCGCGTAGCCGGCAGCAATCACCAGGTTATCCGCCGATTGAAGGATGCCGCTCATGGCGTTGTGGGTAACACCCGTGCCACAGTCAGTGAGTGCAACCGAGTAGTAGGCTGCGATGAGTCTACGAATCCGCAGGTACTCTTCCGCCGTGAGAGAGTCCGATACCTCTGGGTCTTGTTCCCCTGCGACGAGGTGCAAGCGGCCAGCGTGGTGCATGTATCTGGATAGGGCGGTGAGCGAATCAACGGAATCGATGTTGTGCAGTAAATCCGTGATGGTGCGCGGGCTTGATTGCTGGTAAATATCCTCCCCCAAAGCGCGTTCCACAAGGTCGCCTGAATCAGGGTTTGCGTCTATGGCGCAAGGAGCATCACCACGGTACTCTGCCAATGTAAGACCTACGCCCACTGTCGTGGACGTCTTTCCGATGCCGCCCTTGAGACTCAAGACGGCGGTGTTGTAGCTACCATGCAACTGTCGGGCTATGCGGTGGCTAAGTTCTTCCTCCTGGCGTTGCCTGGGTCCCGGTCCAAAGTTCAAGGCCCCGCCCGTTAAGTTGTATATGGCACCGCGCACGCCACCCACTGGGCGCGGTTTTTGTTCCTTAACGAACAGCCTAGGCGAGCTGATAAAGTCCGGCATCGGCGTTTCAGCAATGACGTCCGCCGCCGTGGGCCGATTCCGGCGGAAGGTGGGAGTTTCAGTGGAAGCGGCCGAAGACCGCGGCGAGGCCTCCGTGGGCGGCGAATGGGGAACCGAGGCTTGTAGTGAAGGCTGCGCTGACTCCGCCGCCGCACTAGGACCTGGAACTTTCGGGGAGCGTTTGGCGGTGTCGGCTAGCGCAGCGGCTTCTGCCCAGGAGGTCCGTCGGGTTGCCGACCTCTCGTCAACGGGCTGGCCAAGGGGGTCGGGCGATAGGGCTGGCATGCTTCCTGTCCGGGTATCCATCGGTTTGCTGTCGGCACTGCGAAGGTCGCGGCGTCGACGCAGCTGCGACTGCCCTGCGTCCTGTGGATGTTCGCCTGCGTTCTCATACGCCGGATCGGGCATGATCTTCCCCCATGACGTTTCGGTAGAAAAAATCTGCAGCACTGATTCAAGCAACAAGTCTACGGGTTCCTAGACTGCTCTCTGTTTCACAGGCGCGACAGTGCAGACCCTACGACGGCAGTGGTGAGAAGCAACAGGAAAGTCAAAAAGGCGTAGGCATGCCATTTGGGACGGCCTTTGTGCGGATTTATATCCAGGTATGGCATGGCTAGCGGCGGCTACCACGTGAGTGGGTAAGGAGGGCCACTCGCACCGCGCGGCGCTTCAACCGGAGCAAGTGGTGAAGGACGAAAAAAGGAACCAGCAGAGTACCCAGCATCGCGCACAACGCAAAGGCATACTCGGATATAGCCACAACAGCCTCCAACGGTCATAGTGATCCCCATCGACCACGACCTAACCATGTGACAGACCGAAATGACAAGTTGCCTCAACGCCGAGGCCGTTGGCCCGCACCACCTCAGCGGCCAAGCGCCATAAAGACCACCAACAAAGTAACGATGGCGAGCGCGGCCAACATGACGTACGAAAGAAGCTGCATGCGGCGTCTCCTCAGCTCGCGACGCGAATAACGAGTGTCGTACGTGCCTCCATATCTACCCATGGCGCGATGCTACGAGCACACCCTCAAGGTTTGATCAAGTCACGCCTATTGTGACGAAGCTCCCGCTCATTTACGGGTCGCGTTGCCGTCGGCGGTTGTACTCGCTGCGACCTCCTGTAAGCGTCCATGGAATCCGGTACTACTCCCGGGCGGCACAGCAAAGGGACCGCCTTTCTTCCTCCATGACGTACCAGGGGCTGACTGCGGCGCACTGCTGACTGCCAGCACCCTCGCGGCCGAATCGTTCCTTACAAAGTAGGGTGTTGGGGTGCTTCCCATTGTGTGGAACGCGGGAATTCGTAACAGTGACGCTGTGCTCAGATACGACCGAGATCGTTTTCCACATCTTCCTGGAATGGGTCTCTGAGGAACGAGTGGGCTCTCCCGCCATGCGATATGTACGAAGGGTAGTTGGTTCATTCGTGAAGGGACGCTGCCCTTCTAGGGCTGTGCGTACGTGGCTACGTTCTCGCCGGCGCTTCAAGCTTCCGGGCGCGAATATCTCGGCAAACACGCGATGCAGGGCGCCTTTTTGTCATTTTACTGGTACTGCAGGCCGGTGATCCGGGATCCGGTACCGGCTTAACCGGGCAGCGGCTTGCAGAGAAACAGATCGTAGTTTGCGTTTAGTTGCCGGCGAGGGGCAACTCCGATTTTTTCTTGAACTGCAGCTAGAGGAGCCGCAGCCTGTGCCACCCAACGGATTGATCTTTAGCCGAGGAGCGCGTACCGCGCTCTCATGATCTTCCAGGTATTATCTGGCCATGGGGACGAAACAGCACACAACTTACTGCACTATCTGCGCCAAGAGAACAAACCATGTGACGCGGTACCACAAGGTTAGCGCTGGAAGCTCGCTGAAAGCCGATGTCCGATGTGCTGAACACGAGGAATTGTCCGACTAAGGCGGGGCAACTTCTATGATCGGGACGGCAAAGTTCCCATTAGTTTCAGGAGCGTACAAGCTTCCCCTGTCACCAGTAGTGAGAATTTACTCTCGGTGACCGCAGCGGGCTGAAGAAGCGCGCAATAAAGAGGCCACAGAGTGGACCACCCATGGGTATCAAGCTAGCTCCCATAAGACATTGAGTACGCTCCTGCCCGGACCCCAGGGCGTGCTGTCCGGGCAAAGGAGTCCTCCCACCGGGCCCTGCCTTGAATGAGGCAGTCATCAGACTACGCTGAGTAAAGCCCTGGAACCCCAGAACCACAACACTGCGGATGTCCTCTTTCGGGTGCAACTTTTTACGCCGCGATGAGACAGTGTGAGCGCATCGTGGGCGCGGCTACACAGTACCTGCCTCGAACGTTTACCGAACGAGGCAGGTCAGTCCGGTCGTGCGGCCCCGCAGAAAGCTGCAGCCGCTAGCGAGTAAGCCGCAAGCGATGCCTTTAGCACCCCTCAGTTATTGCACCTTGGTTGGTCGCTGCGCTGAGTAGTCTCCTTCCATGCTCAGTATCGCTGAGTGGGGGACTGCGCAGTCACGGATTACTGCGGGGTTGCAGATACCAGACAGTTGTCGATCAGAAACTATGGCAAGTCGGCATACGCCATGTTGATCCTGCTGTTGATCCAGGGCGTCGATCGGTCCTCAATCAGCTGCACCGGATTGCAGGGACAACTGCCGAGACAGGATGTTGCGGGCTTACGCTTCTGCCCGCGCACTCGCAGCAACCAAAGCTCACACTGGGTCGGCTGCCGGTCAAAGCCCGCGGTCCGCGAGAAAAGGCGTCTGTACGAACTCTCTAATGGTGAAATGCCGCTGCCCAATGTTCCTACCCTAGGACAGACCGTCAAGGGCCCCTTCACCACGTCCTGAATCGAGCGATGTGCCCAGTGAACTGCTGCATTAGGCAGCCAACATATGAGTACTACCAGCCACAAGATGCGAGTAGAGCCTACTCGTGCGGCAGCTCCCACGGATTCCTAAACTCGAAATTCCTGAGGTATGCACACATACCATGCCTGCGGCGCTGACGACGATAGGTGAAAAATGTCCAGGTCAAAGTGGCGAGCGACTCGCCGCATAGCGATGTTTCTGGTTGCCTTATTATTGGTCACGGGGCACGTAACCAGTATCCGACGTGAATCCACAGGGGAAAGGGCATCCCATCTAGCCCATATCAAGTTCTTGCCAGCAGCAGCGATGGAGCCTGGAGCGCCTCGCTTGCTCCGCACTGGCTGGACGGTCACGGCCAGCGACGAGGAGAGCACGGGCGAAAACGGGCAAGCCACCAATGTACTGGACGGCGACAGCGGCACCTACTGGCATAGCAAGTGGACCGCACCTTCCGCCCCTTTGCCTCATTCAATCACGATAGATACCAAAGCGATTCAACAGATAACCGGGTTGCTTTATCGTCCGCGCTCCGTTGGCTCGAACGGGCGGATCGGCAGCTTCGATATTGCAGTGAGCACTAACGGCAACACTTGGGGTAGCCCTGTGGCCCGAGGCAC
>NZ_JARHXQ010000045.1:0-34329 GCF_029222765.1 Arthrobacter sp. Cr_A7
AGCCAAGACTTACAGGACGAGACGTTTTGGGTTCTAAACGTGCTTGCCCCAAACGAGAAAAGCGGCATCGGTCCCCTGCAGCTTACGATTACGCTTCCACCCTCATACCCTTTGCTGCCGCCCAGAGTAACTACGCCTGACCTTGACCTCGTTCACCATCAACATCCGTTTGCAAAAGACCTCTGTCTCTTAGAACGGTCTACGGAAAACTGGATTCCGGAATGGCATCTTGCAGGCCTCTTGGACAACCAGCTGAAGCGGGCAGTCGCGGCCGGTCGCGCTGTTCATGGTCAAGGACGCGACGAATTCCAACAGGGAGAGCCCTTTAGCGCCTACTACGCGTACGCGGACTCGGCCGGTTTCTTGATTGACTCAGAACGCGCCAACATTCCCGTAGGAGCCTCTGGGGACCTGGAAGCATCATTTACCCAAACCGTAGGAAGAGCACAGCGTCTGCTCATAATCGTGGATCGGCTGATCAACGGAGGTGAAGTGACCTATGAAGCTCCAGTCGGCCTGCACGCAGCTTTCTCACCACACACGCCAGCCAAGCTGACTGGAAGATGGAGCGTGCTGGATAAGCCTCCTGCAACGAACGACGCACGCGAAATATGGGAAATTGCACGCACTGCTGATTCCCAGGGCACGCGACCCAATCACTTCCGACAAAGCAACGGCGCTAGCCACGCCATAGAAGTACGTGCAGTGGCATTTCCTGAGGAGCATGGCTGGAAGGTTACGGGGATCGGCTGGATCCTCGTTGTGAAAGAACCAGGTGGCGTTCACAACACCAGAAAGGGAGGCAAAAAGGCCCCCGTTGGTTACCGGTCTCCTGATTCCTACAAACTAGTTCGGGCATACAGAGCCGGACCTTCCGACCTTACGTACCGGGCCCCCGAGACTCATGGACTCGAGGATGCATCCGTAGCGGTCCTGGGTTGCGGTGCCATCGGTAGCGTTCTTGTAGAACAACTCTGTCGGGCAGGGGTTGGGAAGTTCCATCTGCTGGACGAAGACACATTGGAGCCGGGAAATCTAGCCCGCCATGCAGGCGCGCTCGACACGATGTGTATCGACAAGAGCGCGGCCTTGGCACACCGAATCAGCCAAATAAATCCCTATGCAGACGCAAAGCCCTTGAAGTTCCATATCGGTCAAGCGGCACTCATTGACGGCGAAACAGAAACCGAGGTTTTAACGAGGTTATTCAACTCTGTCGACCTTGTCATCGACGCAACGGTAGAAGTGGGAGTTCAGCAGTACACCAGCCTTATCGCCCGAGACGTCGGTACTACGTGGTTAGCCCTTGAAGGATCACCTGGTGTCGGTGGAGGAAGCGTTGTCAAAATCGAAGCCGACTCCGACGCTTGCTTTGCCTGCTTTCAATGGCACCAATACGAAGGATCAATACCGGAAGCCACTGCAGTGGACAGCGCACTGGTCCAACCAACCGGTTGTGCGGCGCCGACCTTCACAGGTACGGGTTTTGATCTTGCAGTCATAGCGCTGCAAGCTGCCCGAGTTGCTGTTGGCTCTCTCCTCAGTTCAAAACCGCATGGGTATCCACAAGATGGACATGACGCACACATCCTCAGTCTCCGTGAAAAGGATGGGCGCCCAGTCCCGCCTACATGGCGAGGCTTTACGGTTACAAGGCACCCGAAATGCAGTGCGCACGCAGTGACATGAGGGAGAGGTTCACGGTCGAGTGGGGTGAAGGTCTTAGATCTTCCCTTACCGCAGAGGCTTGCAAAGCTTTTCCAAAGGAAACCGGCGGCCTCCTAATGGGCAACTGGCAAGATAGAACTGCCCTGATCACCCACGTGATTGGTCCCGGTCCTAATGCAGATCATAAGGACGATGCATTCACCCCTGACCGGGATTGGCAGTACGGCGAGATCGATAAACTCTTCACTGCATCTAAGGGCAGCATCGAGTATCTCGGGGACTGGCATACTCATCCCAAAGGGATCTCATATCCAAGTGAGACTGACGTAGATCTTCTTACGTCGATTGCCATTTCAGCGGAAAGCAGGTGTCCGAGGCCACTGATGTGCATTCTTTCAAGTCCGACGAACAAGTCGTGGTCGGAAAGAACTTTTCTGTATACGCGGGACCTCTTCACTTCGGACTCACCGTTTATTTACTTGGACATCTGAGCGGGAGACCGCTGCAGCAAGCAGAAGGGCGTTAGGCAGCAGACCGCACTTCTGGAACCGTCACTGGTTTATAAGTGGTGCCGTCGCGGAGCATAGCCCAAAGGACGTTGAGTCGACGCCTGGCAAGCGAGAGCATTGCTTGAATGTGGGACTTCCCTTCCACGCGTTTTCGGTCGTAATAACCGCGCGAAGCGGGGCAAGACTTCAGTGCCGAGAGCCCTGATAGGTAGAAGACGCGGAGCAGCCGCCGGTCATAGCGTCTGGGCCGGTGGTGATTGCCGCTGATCCTTCCTGAATCCCGGGGTGCCGTGTCAGTCCGACAACGCCTGCGAACCGGTCAGCGGTTTGGAATACGGTGAGATCACCACCGGTCGCTCCGAGGAATTCGGCGGCGAGGACTGGACCGAAGCCAGGCATGCTCAATAGCACCTCGGTGTGCTGGTGTTCCATGACTTTCCCGCTGATCACTGCATCCAGTTCCAGGCAATGGGCGTTTCGGCCACGGTTGAAGGGGTTTCGGCCTCCTCCCCAGGAGCTTGCGCGCCTCTGGGGTGAGCAGGGCTTGATCAAGATCAAAACGGGCAGCGTCGATAACCCGCATCATTTCAACGGCATGCTCGTTCTTCTTCCCGAGAGCGTGTGCCTGACGACGTAACCGAATAAGGTTCGCAGCCGCAGTGGAGAAACGAGCCCGGAGAATTTCGCGTGGTTCCTGGGAGGGCTCAATCGAACTCATCAACGACGTAACCTGTCGGGCGGTTTCGACCGCTTTGTCTACACGATTCTTTAGTTCGGTCGGAGGCAGGCTAGTTCGCATGCCTGATCCTATCTAGGGGCAGGGGCAGGGGCAGAAAAGGCCCTGCCATTGGTTTGATCATGTAGGTAGCAGTACGCCGTTCAAGTTAGATTGCGGATTCCTTCACGAGGTCACCGTTTCGCTCAATCCACCACACTTCGATTTCGGCGGCATCCAATGATCCCTTTGTCTGTCCGTACAGCTCAACATAGCGAGCAACCTTTGGAAGTACGATGATGCTCACCCAATCCGGTTCAGCACCACGCAACTTCATTGCGGCAAGGATCGCCTTGGCATACCAGTTCCCCGCCTGTTCCCGTGGCTTCGCCTTCTTCTTCTCTCCCGTCCGCCTAGGATCGGCGTATCCAATTGTGGGGTAGCCCTTAACCTCGGCTCCAAGCTTTTGTCCGTCAAGGTCCGCAATCACATCGACGCCGCTTTCCCGCAAGGTTTTCGCCGACAGGATCCGCCAGCCGCGTTCGACAAGAGCATCTACAAAAGCGTTCTGGACGTTCTCTTCGGTGTGCCACTGCTCCGACATCAGCACCATGGTTAGCTACGGGCAGATTTATGCGACCGGGACGCCAAAAAAGGCTCCGACCGCCTGCACAAGACCGTCAGCGGCGAGGTTGGATGACACACCGCCAGCCAGGGCATAACTTCCCATTCTGAGCCGTGACATAAAGCCGTTGGTCTTCTCACCCGGCTTCGATCCGTCGGCCGTCACGGCGACACGCAAGTCCTCCACGGCTTCCGCCTGCAACCCGAGCTCCAGGGCCGCTCTAATTAGAGAATCAATATCGCCCTTATTGACTGTTGTCTTTTGCCGGATATCCGAACCGGCAGCGATATTATTGCCATCACCGTTGATGGTGAAGTTGAAATTGTTTGTCACCAGCCGCACCTCCGGGTCCGCTGTGGTTGGCCCATTCGGTTCACCCGCTCTAGGAGATACCTGTTCTAGTTCCAAAGCAAACTGTAGAGCGGTGGTGCGTACCGAATCGATGATGCCGCGTATAGCGTTCTGCGAAAGCGTTTGCTTTGCCGAGATGAGCTCCATCAGGTAAAATCCAGTGCCACCCTTGTTCTCTGACACAAGGCGGTCATACTCGTGGACTATAAAGGGATCCCAACTCATGTTGGGACTACTATCACTGCTGCTCAACAGTTCCAGGTCCGCGACAGGTTGACGGATTGTCGCCCGAAACCATCCCTTAACGAAATCTTCAGGTATGCCCACCTCAGAGACAGTGTTAGTGATATGTCCGCGTGGGCCCAGCCAGGTACCAGTAACCTGAGTTCTAAACGGTCCCCTGTATTTGGGCACTGATTCGTCTGTTTTGTAGCCGAATAGCTCTCGCTGCGCCCAGCTGCCCAAATTCTCGGCTCGCATCCTGTAGGCGACCGTCTGGACCTTCCTCAGCAGATTGGAGGTCGTAAAGTCGTCATCGCTGGCGGCGTCAATGATCTCGGTGAGCTTGGTCATTCGCCCATTCTGCACCAGCGAAGGGACATTTCAGGGTCCTTGGTCCGCGCCTGTGAGTACAAGTACTAGGCAGTCCTGTGCAGTAGTTCCGTGAAAAACTCTCCGAGTAGGGTGGTTGCCCGCTCCCGATTCACAAACTCCTGGCCGCCAAACCGGTAGACCTCATAGCCGGCGAGTTTAAGCTTGCGGTCCTCAGCCACCATTTGTGCATATATCTCCGGGCTCGCGCGCCGTGCAGAGTCTGAATAGTGCTGAATTCCATCAAGCTCAATGACCACTCTGCGTCGATTGGGCAAGAGTAGAAGAAAATCCATTCTCTGCCGGTGCAGTGTGCCGCCGGATGACTTCGTATACGGGTCGTAGTGGAGGTAAACCTGCGGGATAAGGGCCGGCATGCCGAAGCCTTCACTTTTGTACAGCTTGCAGTACTCATCGAAGAGGAATTGCTCCGCCTCGTTTCCGCCCAGGGACTCCTTGAGGCGCCAGTAAAGTTCTCTAGCTACGGTCAGTTCCGCCTCTTCGTCCAACGAATCAGACTGGGCCCTCCAGGCGACAAGATCCCGCCAAGTCAGGCCGGTTGCAGTCAATGGCCTGTCGTAGACCAAGCAATACCTCCCATTTTCAGTAATCTCAATAACGTTGCTCACCGCGTCACGCAGTACAAGCTTCGGCTTGGGTCCGTTGGCTGCGAAGATCAGGTTCCTCAGTTCTCCCGCAACTCCCCGCGTCCCGGCCAGAGCTAGAAGCTGCTCCAAATAGACACTTGGATAGTCCTCATTCACGACGTAACCGAGGTCAACAAGCTGCTCTGTTGTTCGGGTGCCAAGTCGTCGTTGCACGTACCGGTACTTGCCGGACATAGGATCAGATTCCTCAGCAGCTTGAGGTGCAAGACCAAACCGAACGCACTCATCCGCTAGGTTTGTAAGCCTTGGCACCGGACAGGGCGCCTGCAATCGCCTCCTGGAGGTTTTTATGCGTGAGGCGAATGGCAGGTTCCGATGCTGCAGCCCCCTGAAAGAGCGAGGAAAAAGCTTCCGTGAAATTAGCCGTTGAGGCGGATGGTTCCTGCTGATGTGAGCTCACAGACCAAGCATGTCAGTAAGAGCTGACACGGGCTGAGCCTCAAGCTCACGAGGCCGGGCCACCCCTATTTCACCGGCCGGCCTACGGCTACCGCTTTCGGGTGACATAAAGGACTGATCACGCCGTGTGAACCGCTTGGTGTGGTTTCTAGGGGGAAAGAGAAAAGGCTGCCCCTGTGGCTCGCAGTGCACTGTCCAGCACACCACACAGGGAACAACCTCTCGTCTACTTAAACCAAAAGGCGGCCGCAGGGCAGAATGGCTTCATGTGCGGCAGATATGTGATGTCCAAAGCCACAGGCGACCTTTTGAGCCACTTTGAGGCCAAAGAGGTCGAGGGAAGCCCACCGCCGCCGAGCTGGAACGTGGCACCAACCCAAAGCGTGCCGATCGTTGCCGAACGTTTGGATGAGGGGACGATTGACCGGCACCTACTCATTGCCCGCTGGGGTCTGGTGCCGTCATGGGCCAAAGACATCAAGATCGGCTCCAAGATGATCAACGCACGCAGCGAGAGCATCTTGGAAAAGCCGTCTTTCAGGAAGGCTGCGGTGAAGCGTCGGGCAATCGTCCCCGCGGAGGGCTATTACGAGTGGCAGAAGACCGACGAGGGGAAAAAGATCCCCAACTACCTGTACTCCGAGAAAGAGCCGTTGCTGGGCTTCGCCGGCCTGTACGAGTGGTGGGCTGACCCATCTCTGCCGGAGGATGACCCGGGCCGCTGGCTGCTTAGCTGCACGGTGCTCACTGCGACTACGCAGGACGCGTTGGGCCACGTTCATGACCGTTCGCCGGTCATCATCCCGCGGGACCGCTTCGCGGAATGGCTTGACCCGGACCTGACCGAAAAAGACGATGTCCAGCACCTGTTGGACTCTTTGCCGGAGCCGACCCTGACGCCCAGGATCGTCAGCCCCCGGGTCAACAGCGTGCGGAACAACGGCCCGGAGCTCATCGAGCCCGCCGAGCCTGCAGCGTCATAGGCTCGTGCGGTGATACTCACCGGCACCATCACTAACCCGGACGGCAGCTACGGACACATAGAGGCCGAAGGCGACACTTACGAAGAAGCGCGGGAAAACCTCTACGCGCTTCTTGAAGACGGCCAAAACCTCATATCCATCCGCAAGGACTAACCCGACTGAAGCCTGTCCGGCAGAGGACATCAGCAAGGCCGGAGCCACCCCTTGCCTTCCCTTTCGCACCTAGTATTCGCCAAGTGACGAGCCACCTTCAGACCCGGCAAGACGGTCTGTCGCGGGCTGCCTCATGCCGGTCACGCTATCGTAAGCGGGTGCCACAATTTGTACCTCTAGGATCCCCATCCCCATCACCACCGAGCAGCTCGGAGTCAGTCAGTGATCTCCTCGGTAAGCTCGAATTCAACGACGGCTTTGGAGGTCTCTCCTTCGCACTTGCTGTGTTGTTGGCAGTCATCGCCTTTGGTGGGTGGTGGATCCGCGCTGCCAGCAAGCGCAAAGAAGAGGCTCGACTTGTGACAAGCGACTTTCGGCTCCCGGGCGGGATGAACGTTCCTTTCACCTACGAGATTTGGGTTCACAACGCGACGCCACACCCACTGCCCATGGTCGAAGTGAGGCACTGGAATGGCACCGAGTGGCGACCGATGCCCGCTCGTTCCTCCCAAACGGGAGATTTTGTCATCCGTCCCGGCGACACTGGGACCGCAACGGTGCCAGCCATGACAACGGACCTCAAGAAGTTCAACAGCTTCTACTTCCTCCGTTACACCACAGACTCTGGAAATCGAACCTGGAACCGTCCCATCAAGAGCCCGGACTTCCTGAGCCGTGGAGACGTCCGACAGCTTGAGCGATTTCACGGAACCATCTGAACTGGGAGATGTTGCCCGGAACATCATGAACCCACTCCGTCCCACTTCCTTAGAAGTGGGATAGCCGGGATGGGACACTCCCCCACCTGTGAATCGCAGCGATAAGTGGCGGCATTTTCACGGCGCTAAAATGTCGCCCCTATTGCCTGTAATCCGACCCTTGTCGGGAGCGGTCGGGTGAGGTACGTCCAGGAAGGGGTGCTTGCGATGGTCGGAGTAGCTTCAGAAATGCTCAATGACGCCCTAGAACTAAGGCTTCCGTCTGCTGAACAGCCAAGCGAGAGTAGAGCCAGCAACGCCTGAAAGTAGAGACGCTGCGATCAAACGACGGTAAGTCGGAGAATCCGGGACACCGTTTTCACTGGCAGGGGATGGCGTCAGCTCAGCTGCCTCTTCAATGACAGGCGCTTCGGCCTTCCGAAATCTGCGGAGAAGTGCATCGACAAAAGGGCCAGCGGATCCAAAAAACCAGATCAGGCCACCACCCGCGGTACCTGCCGACGCAGAGGCAAGGAACAGGTCGCGCTGGACGGCCGCCTCGTGTCGCTGATCGACGCCATTAAGTTCAAATCCTGCGGCTCTGTCAGCATTATGAAGGGGAAGGCCCCATATGGGGGCCGTCGGATCTTCCACTTCTGGACTTGAAACTGTCGGCACGTACTCGGCTGGAAGGCCTTTAGGTTCGATGCTGACAACGGATTCAGCAGTTACCGACTCAATGGCCAGGATCTCGACAGGCAGTGTCAGGGTTGCGATACGAGGGAAGGCATACCGGTGCTGGGAGCCCGCAACGGCTTCAGTCGGAGCTGTCGTTTCTCCCTCGAGGGAAACGGCCCAGCCGATGCCGGCTACTCCGAGGGTTTGATCCGAGAAGTCTTGTTTGCTGATGGTGGTCATAACGCAATCACCGCTCAGGGAAAATTCACGTCCGACGGAACCCTCAGAAAGATTCGACGGCGCTATTGGAGGATCAAATCTGAGTTCTTCGCCGTCGCTCGTCCTGCGTAATTGAACGTCCTTCATTGCTCCACAGAACCCGACCATCAAGTCACCAGCTTGTTCCGGCGGCACAGCGGCGTTGATATCTCCCCTCAGGAACATGTCGAATGAGGTCAGGCTCGGAGAGGGCTGGAGGCGCAACTCAACATCCACTCGAACCGGCGCCGAGGCCGACCCCTTTTTAACGCCCACAAAGATTGCACCAGGCATATCCAGCGGAGGCACCGGAGTGAAGGCCGGCTGGGAAAAGTGGAGGGCAACGAGAGTCGACAGAATTGTGACACCGCTGGCTGCGGCCAGCTGCAACCGTTCGCCTGTATTCACCACCCCAGCAGTCTATGAGTGCAAACTCGAAGCGTGAGAATCGGACGGACGTGTCCCACTTCCTTGGAACTGAGACGGCACCGGAGCGTCACATCTTATGGAGAGTGACCTGGGTGAGGCTGATAGTCTTCATCGGCTAAGGCGCAATTGGTCGCCTAGGCAAAAGCGATGATTTGGGGGATCGATGAAAAAGATAGTCAGGCACGAAGCTGAATTTGGGACTGTGGCAAAAAAGCGAGGAGCTAGCATGGCACTTTTGGTGGTCATGCTTCTTCTGGCACTCACGGTTCCCCTGCTGTTCCTGAGCATGCGTACGGATGAGATGGATGCAGTCGCCGCGGGCGTCGTGATTCTCGCTCCGTCGCTGTTTTACACAAGTCTGCTTGCTTCGGCGACGACTGGGACCAACCGTGCGCGTTGGGGGTACCGGTTGGTCGGCTTGGCTATGACTGCTGGATACCTTTTTTACTTCTCCTCCCAGGTGCCCAACCAAGCCGCCGCCGTCGTGCTAACCGTGGCGGGCATTGCCTATTGCCTCTTGGTGGACGTGTTCGCCCCGCACTGCACTGGTGAGACAGCAAGCTGGCGATACTTGTGCGGAAACACATCGGAACCAAGAAATGCGGTGATGGAGATGACTGGGAAGGTTCCGGCTGGTCTGAACGTTGATTCCGCAGGTGACTTGTGGGGCGTACCAACCACGGGAGGATCCTTCACTCTTAATATGTGGGACGCCAAAACAATGAGCATTCGAGACGTAACCTACGATGTGACCGTGGTCGCTCCCGGAGCCGTAGCTAGGCCAAATAGCTCCACGTCCTCGGGCAGCTCCGCGAAACCTGGCAATACGACCGGCAGCTTGTCCAAAGATGCGTTATCGAAAAGGCAAGCGGAGTCGTAGGAGAAGGAGCGACAGACGCAGAAAGTCTATTGGCCCTGTGCTCACAGCATCTGAGTGTCCCACTTCCCTAGAACTGGGCCCCTGGCAGTAGGACGTTGCCCCTTTACGAAGGGACTAAACGGGGCTCGTTGTGCAATGAGGGATATGCACGTCGTGCGAGGCAGTCCTCAACCCCACCATGAGTCAGTGGCATAAGGTGTTCCAGTGTCCGATCTGAAATTCCCCGCCCGCTATCCGCCTGCGGAGACAGTGATCTCTCAAGAGCCGGCTTCCCGCGCGTCTCTTACTCTGGGTCATGTACTTAGGGGAATAGGTGCGGAGCAAGTCCCAGCCGTTCCGCTGGAGGACATACATGTCATCCGCCACACCTTTAAGCCGAGTGACCCAAATGCGCTGCGTGGGCCGGAGGATCTGACCCCGGAGCGAGTTCTCGCCTACACCAGGGAACAAGATACTCCGCCCCGCTTCCCCGCAAATCCTCCCCGATACTGGGTCATTCTTATTGCCGATGGCGGGCGTCGTTCCCGTCTTTGGGGTACCTACGAGAACCGTGGTGAGGTGGCAGCGACGTCCATCAAGAAGTACAGATGCTTCGACCTGCGCCCGACAGACTTCCTTGCACCCCTCAATGACCGGCTCGTAGTCGAATGGGATAACCCCCGCAGCTGGCACCGGAACGCCGGCTCTGCGACAGGTTCTCGCATGCCTGTACTGGAGATCGCCGACCGGGATAAAGTTCCCTTCCCCGGATTCGATGGTGTACTGCTCCCCTATCACCAACTGCAGGACTTGGTGGACGATTCCCGGTACGCCGACTGGCGTATCGCTCTGTCGGAGGTCCAAGGAATCTACCTCATTACAGACTCCAGTAACGGGAAACAGTACGTCGGCAAAGCAGACGGTAGCGAACGGATTCTCGGCCGGTGGACAGCCTACGCCCGTGATGGCCACGGCGGTAACGTAGCCCTCCGCGAGCTTGCCCACCAGAGCGTAGCCGGAGAAAGAACAGGACCGAAGACGGACCATGCCCGGCACTTCGTTTTCAGCCTCCTTCGCGTGTTCGGACCCAGCACACCCTCCTCAGAGGTCAACTCGGCCGAGTCCCACTACAAGGCTGCATTGATGACACGCCAATTCGGCCTCAACAGGAACTGATCCTTCCCATTACCTGGGGTTATTCCTTCTTCCGTGTCGGTCCCGCGTTGTCTGACGGAAAAGGCTGTTCTAAGGTGCTAAGCCAGACGCTGATCAGGGAAAGCCCCATTGAAGCTTTGGTCAGCAGAAGAGCAAGCGTTGCGAATGCAACGGGTGTAGTGGTTTCACTGGAGTTATCGGTAATGGAGAAATTGTTCATCGTTACTTTCGCTTTCTCTGTTGGCTGTGTTCGTCTTGTGAGGGCTGTTTTTGGGCATAAAAAAAGACCACATGTTTGTGGTCTGCCGCTTGATCTCTTAGCTAGATGCTGAACTCGCGGTCCATCAGGGCGTTGAATACGTTGCGGGTGACCTGTCGTTGTTCATCAGCCTCGATCCTGTGTAGCAGAACGTTTCGCATCAGTAGCACTTCCTCATATCGGTTGTCGTTCAGCTCGATCGTCCGGTAAGGGTTACCAAAGAGATCGCGGTTGATGAACTCCGAAAGCAAGGCATCGGCCAACGCTTCCAGGATGATAAGTGCCGCCCTTGACCCGAAATGCTTTTCCAGGTGCTCCACGCGAAGGCCGGCACCGTGTGCAGTTGAGATAGATGTCCACCCGTCCTGAAGTGGCAAGGACTCCAGGTCCGCCGGGGTCAAGCCGGTGTCCTCTAGCGGAACCGTTGCATTGGCCACAAGATGTTTTCCATCCACTGCTGCAGTCCAGCCGCTGCCGGTAACCCCTTCCAGGACCGGATAGAAGTTCACTTCGAGCAGTGGCAATCCATGTTCATCCTGGCCCACCATCGCGAACTCCATGGCGAAAAGCCCGTCGACGTGGAACTGGTTGCCGTTCTTTTTTGCATTCATCGTGTCCTCTTTCTGATGTCGTGGTGTTGACACTGAAAGAGGCTCCGTTCGCCGTGGGAACAGAGCCTCTTTCAGTGATTCGTTAGGACAAGGAATCTGATGTATCCCTTGCTAGTACAAGTTAGCGTTGACTTCCGTGTCACTTTCAAGCCCCTGAAGGAAGTCAACCGCTACCTGCAGAAGGTGCCCTGGTTGTTCCTCAATTCCTAATGTGTTTGTACTTCCGTGACATCGTCAAGTTCACGTCTCAAAAAGATCCACGGATGAGCTTGCAGGTCGGAGTCCACCGATACGATCTACCAATGACCGAAACCAAAGAGATTGATAACCCTGGATCGAACTTCACCCAGGTGCTAGACGCTGCGGCGAAGCTGCCTGGAGTAAGGATCAATAGGGCCGCGTACCTGCGAACAGCACTCAAGCGCCACTGCACCGAGGAACAGATCAAGAGGGCAATCGCCGAGAGTCCAGCGGCAGCGGGTATCCCACTCAAGGTCATTACTGAGGTCGCAAACACCTCTATTGCTTATGAGACGAGCAAGGTCACCGGCCTTTCGGCCCTCGCAGGTATCCCCGGGGGTCTGGCAATGGTTGGTACTGTGCCGGCGGACCTCGCGCAGTACATGGGCCACATGCTTCGAATTGCCCAAAAACTTGCCTACATCTACAGTTGGCCTGATCTATTCGCTGATGCTGACGACGACATCGATGAAGCAACCCAGAGCATGCTGATCCTGTTCGTAGGCGTGATGTTCGGCGTGCACATCGCCCAAGGTGGAGTGGCAAGAGTCGCGAACATGGTCGCCGCCAATGTCGCTAAGAAACTACCGCAGCAGGCACTCACCCAGGGGATCATCTACCCGATCGTGAAAAAGGTCGCCAGCTATCTCGGTGTCAATATGACCAAGAAGCTCTTCGCCAGCGGAATCGCGAAGGCCATACCCGTGGTCGGTGCAGTTCTCTCCGGAGGCCTCACCCTGGGCACATTCCTCCCCATGTCCAAGCGGCTGCAAAAGCACCTCGCCAGCTTGGAACTGACCAAGCCAGGACACAGGTCTGAAGAGGCCGAGATCATCGACGCCGAAGTCATCAACTAGACCTTGGGGCTTGGGCATGGCGCTCACCGTGTTGTTCGCGGCAACCTAGAACGGGAGCCTGCAAGCTAGGGCACCGGTAGCGAGTTGTGCCATTTTTCTCTCTCGATAATCCAGTCCGTGTAGCAGCCGTCCTTGAAGTCGGGAAAGTCGTTTCGTAAGCCGAGAGCTTTTTGTGCCGTCTCGGTAAATGTAATTCGTCCAGCCGACATCGCGCAGTGCAAGCGCGTACCTTTTTCGGATTCATAACCAGGCACCGAACCGTACTTTTGGACGAGGTCCGGCCGAGGCGTGCTATCTACCGCTTCGAGTGCCGCTCGTAGGTCACCCGCATTCTGCCCATAGAGGTTTATAGACAGATCAGCCATGTGGCGCAAGTTTTCTTCTGCAATAAGGTCAACTGGTCCCTTCGCAGCCTTCATCTCACCGGTCTTGGTATCGATTTCAGCTATCAACTTGGCTTTTGTTTCCTTATCGATTCCTCCGCGGATAGCCTTGACGACCCTGGCGTGAAGTTCTTCAGTATCAATGAGGACGCCCAGATATTTGGTGTTGGCCGCTGTCCCGGCGTCCCTCGTATAGGCCGTGTTTGCCTGCGAAACGGCTGCATCAATCTCGTCACTGACATTCCAGCTGGTGAATAGCCCGGTCAGATAAGCAGCAAGAACAGCAGCAAGAACAGCGCCTAATCCACCAATCCATGCATCTCGAGCATTTAGCCATTTTTTCATAGTTGAAGGTTACGGTCTGGGTAAGGACAATCCGTATCAAACAATCGTGGCGAGGGATACGTGTCCCACTTCCTTGTTGTTGGGACGCTCCCAGCGGCACACTCCCCTGTCATTTTCCGAAGTTGTCTGCACGGAATGTCCGAAGTCCTCTGCACTCAGCTCCTCGCACTGCGCTACCCTCGTCGCCGGACCCTGCCTGTAAGCTGCCGGCGCGTCATTTCTGGCTTCTACCGCCACAAGTCACAAAAGCCCCGTGCTGAGTTTCATGCCTATCCGCCCTATACGGTTCAAGAAACGATCGTTTTTGACGCCGCTCAGCGTTCGCGTTTCATGAAACATGTTTTCGAGATAAGGGCGGGGCCCCGTTGTCCCCGCCGGCAGTTGCGGTTAGCGCCCCCTCATCGTTCATTTCACCGTGCGGGTAATGCGTATATCGCCCAGACGCGCCGTCACTCGGATCTAGTCATCGGCGGTCAACGGCACGTTGATCGACCGGCTAACGGACGTGGGCCAGCGGCCCAAACTGGGCTCTCACCTGACACGTAGGGGCCGACCACGACTCGTCGCCCGCCCAACGCGAAGCGAAGCTGTCTGTCGCATCATTTGTCCACCACTTCAGGACCAGCTCTGCGAGCATGCCCTTTCCTTGGTTCCGGACCACCAAAAAGCCGGAGATCATCGAGGTGACCGATCTCCCGGCTTCCTGTTAGGTGTTGAGAGCGACATGATCAGCTCGAATTTGATACCTTCCTTGTGCTCACCAGTGCGGCAAGGAGTCCAACGACTCCGACCATTCGTTTAGTGCCTCGTGCGATGTTCAATGGTCCCCCGATTGATGGTCCTGGAAGATGTATGGGTAGTTCTCGCCTGCGTGAGCAGCCGCTCTGCAAGCTCCTTCTTGATCGACGATCTCTTCCGTCCCAGGTTCGCTCCCGAACTGCCAGCCAGGAGCGCACTCAGAAATGGTTTGTTTTGTTCCCTGATCGTGTTGGCAGCTGAAGGGCTCGCTGTCCGGTGTTGATGCAGGGGTTTTGAATAGGACGGAGAGTCCCCAGTGCAGCGCGCCAGCGGTACACCATTTAAGGGGCTCAGGTGGCGGGCTTGATTTCGATGGCGGCATGGTCTTCCCGCCCGTACTCGTAGGCCAACCACTCTCCGTCTTTTTCGACGAAGCTGAGGTGCTTGGGCTGGCTGAGGAACATCTTGGCTCCATCGGCGCAATCGATCGTGAAGTTGGTCCTGTAATCCAGCCGGATGGTGCGCATCGGTCCTCCCCCGGCCGGGCTAACGTCCGGTCCGACGTCGAGCTGCTGATCGGTGAACCCGATGGACCAGGGCGCGTCGGTCAGTGTGCAGGTGGATCCGTCCCTAGCGGTGACAACCGGCGGGTTGGTACCTTCGGCGATGGTGCGGGCACTGGTAATTATGAGGCCGCCGTTGTGCTTGCGCAGGCTATCGGCGAATTGGGCCTCGAATCCGTCGTAAAGATAGGGGGCAAAAGCCTCCGACGCCCGTTGCACCTCGGCCTCGGTCCACTCGAAGCTTGCCTTCTGGTGCTCCGGGAAACCGCCGTAGATCATACCCAGGATTTCCATCGATTCGACGGCTTTGTTGCCTTTGAACTCGGAAAGGCTGTAGGTCTCCGCTCCGCCGAGGTGAACTTCCTTGAACGCTTCAGTCGCTGCCCCTTTTTTAACGTCCCTGAACGCTGTGGCCTTTTCTTGGGGCGTCAGTTCCTTCTGGGTCGGCGACGGCTCCGCAGCTGCGGAGGAGGTGTCAGTTTCGGACTGTGCAGTTGCTGCACAGGCGGTTAGGGCCAGGACGGTAGTGACGAGCAGGGCAGCGGCCCGCAAGGTTTTCAATGGTGTGGTCATGAAAGCGTTTCTCCAAATTGAGGGGGACTGTTAAGGTGCGCACGTCGGCAGACATATCGCGGGCATAGGCATACATCTGTATGTGCGACGCGGGTTCTAAAACTTCAGGCGATACAGGCATGAATCGCCGAGGGAGACTTACCAGGCTTCGGTCGTCTTTATGTCGTGGTCATACCCTTCAATACGCCACTTGCCATCGGGTTCCAAGGCTGCGGAGTAGGTCATGAAGCCGTTTGTTGGCTGGACTAGTTCCTCCGTGGTTCCGGGCTTGGGAAGGACCACCATCTCATAACTGACGTCGGCCTTCACCGCCACGCTAAGCGCATCGGAATCGACTTGCCAGACATTGGTTGGCCTAATAACGCGCGACAACAACCGGGGACGAGAGGGGTCGTACACGTAGCTGTAGGCTCCGCCGTACTTTTCGGCTCCCTGCCAGTGGGACTCGGTCAGGACGAAGTGCCTGCCTTCTTCTTCGACGACAGCCTTCCGGACGTCACCCCGGTATATCTCGCGGATCTGGTCCTCATTCTCGGCATACCATTCCGCCGCAGTCACGCCCCCGCCATTCAACGGAGAATCGATTCCTTCCTCGGCCATGAAGGTCAAGATGAAGCGGTAGCCCTCGAGCAGGACCGCCGGGTCGACGGTCACCGCGTTGGCGTCCACAATTGCCGGGTTCAGGTTCCAGGCAGGGTCCGATTCGTTCATTGTGGTCTGCAGGTACTGGCCCTTTGATGTCATTGTCACCCCACTGACCGGGATGGTGTTCACAGGCGCAGGAGCCGCGGACGGCAAAGCCGATTCGGAGACGACAGCGACGGCGCTTTCCGCGGCAGGAGACGGGCTCGTCGGTGCGGCGCCCGCAGAGCAGGATGTAAGGCCAGCGGCCAAGACTGCTGTTAGGCATAGCGCTATGGTCTTATTCAAGTTTCCCCCATGTTTTATGATGCTTTTCAATGCATAAACCTACCGACTCCCGGTCGAAAGTCATGTCTAAAAACCGTCTGACATGGGAAGATGTCGTTGCAGACGGGGCTTCCGGTCCGTCAAAAGGCTAACGAATCGGAGATTCACTGTCAGGCAGCTTTCAGGACGGTGTGGACGACTGCAGCTGGCTCGCGGTCCTGAAACCTCCGCGTCCCGCATCCGTAGGGGTCTTGAGGCGCTTAGTAGAACAGCCCGATCGAGACCCTTCAACTGCCGCCCGGTAAAGGAGCCGAGCCGCTTCACTGGTTTACGAGGGACTCCTGGTGGGAAACCCGCCGCAGCGTGCCCGTCGGCGTCGGCAACGTCGTGGACATCGAACACTGGCGCGTCCAGCTCCGACGTGCGGCGGACTCGCCGCTGCGGACCTTCGAGCTGCGCCGTGATCCTCTCTCTGAGCAATGGTTGCTGGGATCCGTGACCGAAGATTGATGCACATCCTGCGAACCGGGCAGCGGCTGTGGAGGGGACGGGTCTTAAATACCGAAGGCCCCGATCTCCCGGGGCCTTCTAACCAGCAGCCGAAGCCAACTGGGGGTGTGACACCACACTACCAACAACCGGATCCGACCTTCCAGATCCCTGATATCTAGCGGTCGTTGTACGTAGTGTGAGGCTATGGGACCCACAATCCGGGCGGGGGCAGGACTACCGGCAGGCCTTGAACCTCCAGTAAAGGTCGCCCTTGCACGGGCAATCGCCAAAATGCCACGCGGTGACGCATCACACGGAACTTTAATCTTTGAACCCAAATGGGACGGGTATCGATGTGTTGCAGTCAGGGATGACCTTGGCGCCACGCTGTGGTCGAGGCAAGGGAAGGAACTTTCGGGGTACTTCCCTGAACTCTGTTCAGCGGTCGCTGCGGCCGTCCCCCCGGGATGCGTGATCGACGGCGAAGCCGTGATCTGGAGCCAGGGACGGCTGAACTTCGACGCCCTGCAGCAGCGCCTGGGCGCAGGACCAAAAACCCTGCCCGGGCTGGTCGCGGCAGCACCAGCCAACTACGTAGCTTTCGACGTCCTGGCCGTTGCCGGGCACGACGCAAGGGACCTACCGCTGAGCGGCCGGCGCGCGCTCCTGGAAGAACTCGCCACCGGCTGGGAACCGCCGCTGTCCCTCTCCCCCACCACCACCGACCGCGGCGTAGCCGAACAATGGCTCGAAGAGCTGCCCCATACCGGGATCGAAGGGCTGGTCATTAAAAGCCTGAACCAGCCATACACGCCCGGCGTCCGTTCCTGGTTAGTTATCTGCACTTAGTGTCCGCGCGCCGTGGGCATCTCCGGCCTTGTTGGCTGTAGGCATGGGAGCAGGGCTATCTCCGCCGCAACCACCAAAGGTGATCTCGGATGTCAGAGCAATGGTCAGATTTCGATAGTCGGCGCGGGCTGCGCGATGGGTCTGTTGAGCTTTCCAGGGTTGGCCGCGTTGGACAGGGACCCGGTCCGTACGAACCCTATGTCCTTTACGATCCAAACGGCGAGGTGGTGTCGGAGGTCAGCACCTGGATACGGGACCTCGCTGTTGCTGATCTGAGTCCCCGCACAATGCGCTCGTACTGCTACGCAGCCCTGATGTGGTTTCGGGTCCTGTGGACGGTTCATGTTTCCTGGGATCGCGCCACGGAGACGGAAACGGCGGCACTGGTCGGCTGGCTCATGGTCGCCCCCAACCCGCAGCGCAGGCGGTCCTCGGGGCTGCCAGGTGGAGTCAATATCAAGACCGGGAAACCCCATCTCAATGCCGGATACGGGGCAGCTACGGTCAACCTGACCCTGGCTGCGGTGCGAAACTTCTATGAGTTCCACGCCCGGTGGTCCCGCGGACCTGTGTTGAATCCTGTTCCGGCGTCTGCACATCGCCGCAAGGCGCTCTCGCATCGCAGTCCCTTGGAAACGAAGCAGCCCTTTCGTCGGGCGCCTTACCGTCGCCGCGCCAGTCACGCGCTGCCCCGGTCGATCCCCGACGAGCAGTGGGTGGAGCTTTTCGGGTCGATGACTTGTGACCGGGACCGGGCACTGCTTGAGTGCTTTGTCTCTTCAGGTGCAAGGGCCGAAGAGCTCCTGGGCGCCCGGACCAATGACATCGACTGGGCGAACCAGCGCTTGTCTGTAATTTCGAAGGGCACCAGGGAGAGACGGTGGATTCCCTTGTCCCCGGAGGCGATGACATGGCTAGGGCGGTATCTGGGATCCAGCAAAGTAGATCCCGATGATCCGTTATGGCGGACGCTTCGCGGCCCTCAGAGGCCCTTGAGCTATTCCGCCGCGAGGCGCATCGTGCAGCGCGCGAATGCGGCTGCGGAGACGAATTGGACATTGCACGATCTCCGTCACACCGCCTCCAGCCGCATGGTCAACAGCGGTGTGCTGACGTTGCCCGAGGTCCAGGTTGTGCTTGGGCACGCTGACCTGCACACCACCAGCCGCTACACGGTGCCCAGGGCTGAAGAAGTCATCGCCAAGATGCAGGAGTTCCACGCCCGTGCACACCAGCCGTCGCCTGGTTACAGCCCGGGCTACGCGGCCGAGGACATCAGCGCCGTGTTTGGTGCAGGGAAGAGGACCGACGATGTCCAGGGCTAGTGTTGCCACCACGGGTATTTGGTCGCGTCGTGAACTGGCCGACGACGGAGTTCCGCCCGCTTCACGGCAGATCGGTGGAAAGGGCACCATGGTCAGCCCGTTGGCCGCGCCTCGGAACCTGCCGTCGCCCCTGGGAGATCTCAGCAAGGCATCCATTGCCGAGCTGCAAACCGCTGCGTGCACCCTTCTTCCGCGTTCACCAGTCATGCTGGAGAAGCGCCGGAGGTCCATCCGGAAAGTTGCAGAGCACCTGTCGGGTTTCAAAGGAAGCACGTGGCAGGAACGCTGGGACGCCAGTGGTTGGGACACTTCCGCGGAGCGGCTTGCCTCGTTGAATCCTCCCCCTACCAAGAGCTGGACCATGACCAGCGGGCTGACCTGGTTGGTGGCCATGCGCATCATCGTCCCGTCTGTGCGGACATTGCACCGTGACGTAGTCGCCGATTTCTCGATGATCTTCCGAGAATGTCAGCAAGACCGACTTTTGGATCAGGTCGCAGACCGCATCCGGGGCACTCCAACGACGGACACACAAAAGCACCGCGCACTTACCGAACTTTCGTACGTTCTGGCCAGCCAGGGAATCCCTGCCTCCGATTTGAGCCCCGGCGCCTTAGTCCACTTCCAGCACGAATTGCGGGCCGTTCGAAAGAAGGGCAACTACGATCGGCAAATTGCCGGCCTGATCTGGGAAGTGCTCCATTCCATGGGAAGGTTCCCGGAAGGGACACCGGCCACCATCCGTGCAGCCAGACGCGGTGGCCCGCGAACGGTGGAGGAGTTCGTCGACTACCACGGGGTTAAGAACGCTGGGGTGCGGCAGCTGCTCATCGACTACATCAACCAGCGCGCTGCCCTGGGCATGGACCATTCGAGCCTCCGCGGCCTGACAGGGCTTCTGGTACGCAATTTCTGGTGCGTGATCGAGCACATTAACCCAGGCCAGCAGAACCTTGACCTGACCGAGGAAATTTACGAGGCCTGGCGGCAGGAGGTCGACACCATCCAGACCCCTGACGGTCCCAGGCCCCGGCAGGGCATTTGGGACTTGCTGATCGCCGTGCGGGCCCTGTATCTGGATCTTCAGGCTTGGTCGCTGGAGGACCCCGCGAGGTGGGGACCATGGGCCACGAAGTGTCCCATCCCACCGATCGCTTCCCGCGGCTACAAGGCAGGCCGCCGTCGGATGGCCGAGCGCATTGCCGACCGCACCAGGGCACGCCAGCCCCTCCTGGACCTGCTCGTCAGGCATGTCACCTCGGAAAAGGAACGCCTGCGCGCTTTTCGAGAAGCAGCCGCCGGTTCCCTGGACGATGACGGTTTCGATTTTGGCGGGGCCCGCTACACGCACATGACCCACCGCAAATCTCAAAGGGCACCGGCCAAGGGTCCCCGCGCGCGTCGCGGAATTGAATTTGAAGCTCCTCCCGAGCCGGAACGGCAGTTGCGGGTGTTCAGCCCTGCAGGGCACAAGATCAACATCACCGACCAGGAAGAACAGGCGTTCTGGACCTGGGCGGCCATCGAAATTCTCCGGCTCACCGGGATCCGCCACGAGGAACTGCTCGAGCTCAGTCACCTGTCCATCAGGCAATACCGCCGACCCAACGGCGAGATCGTGGGCCTCTTGGTGATCACACCGTCAAAAACTGACAGGGAAAGAGTCATCCCTATGTCGCCCGAGCTGCTGCATGTCATCGCCGAGATGATCCGCCGGCACAAGGAAAATCTTGGGACCATCCCCTTGATTCGCCGTTGGGATCCACAGGAGCGGGAACACAGCGAGCCGCTTCCCTTCCTTTTCCAGCATTCCAGCGGGCCGCTGCGCGGAGTGTTCAGCACCACCCGGATCGCAAAACTCCTGCGGGCGGCCTGCACCGCGGCCGCCGAAGACCGGCCCGAATTTGAAGGGCTTGCATTCACCCCGCACGACTTCAGACGGATCTTCGCGACCGACCTGGTCAACAACGGCCTTCCGATCCACATCGGAGCCGCCCTGTTGGGGCACGCGAACCTGCAGACCACCAGGGGCTACGTTGCCGTGTTCGATGAAGACGTCGTCCGGCACTACCAGATGCACCTAGCCAACCGCAGGGCGATGCGCCCGGACCATGAATACGCCCGCGTCACCGATGCCGAGTGGCAAGAGTTCGAGGATCATTTCGATAAACGCAAAGTTGAACTGGGCGCCTGCGGCCGCCCCTACGGCACGCCCTGCGCGCACGAACACGCTTGCGTTCGCTGCCCCATGCTCCATG
Organism: Arthrobacter sp. Cr_A7; assembly: GCF_029222765.1. Lineage (NCBI taxonomy): Bacteria > Bacillati > Actinomycetota > Actinomycetes > Micrococcales > Micrococcaceae > Arthrobacter > Arthrobacter sp. Cr_A7. The sequence continues at coordinate 21,142 of NZ_JARHXQ010000045.1, forward strand.
TTGAACCCCGAATGATTCTTCGCTTGGACGAACTGGAAGCCGACCTGATCGCTAGAAGGGAGCGAGCTGAAACTGAGGGGTGGAAAGGCGAGGTCGACGGGCTGGAACTTACCTTGGGACACCTGCGTGATAAACGTGACCGCGCCACCCGGCTGCGGAAGCAGACAACGGCCCCGCTCTGACCATGAAGCCAACTCCTCGAATCCGTACAGGAAGGATGGTCTGTGGCCGTTAGCCAAACCTTTTGCGGGGCATCTCACCACGGTTCGAGAGTGGTTTTTCAGGCATATGGGGGCTGTGGCTTTGGCGAACCAGCGGGATGAGCACAGTCGCCGGCGGCGGGTATTCCGTTCCGTTCCCGTTGCACCTGAGAGCGGGTTCATGGTCTTAGTGCCTACCCCTTGTGGCCGCTGACGCCTGGGCGTAATGTGCCCATCACAAAGTCCGCCTTTGGAGGCCGCCATGTCCGTGCTGCTACGCCGCGCTATAGCCTTGGCATCGATTTTGTCAGTCGGACTACTCGGGCCCGTCGGCCTCTCGGCGTGCACCACCGCCGAAGCGCCGCCCCCCGCAGCAACTACGGAGGCTCCCACGGTCGCGCCGCTGCCGGAGAGCGGCAACCTAAACGCCGGCAGCTACCTCGTCACCAGCTTCACGGAACCTTTCGAGATCACCGTCCCGGACGGCTGGTTGAGCGATGGCGGTGAGGTCCTGTTCAAGGACGACCCGGATCACCCGGAGAATTTGGGGGTCGCCGTGGTTTTCTGGCCCACCCCTTATGTGCCGACCGACGCCTGCGCGTGGCAAGGCAACCTCGTCGAGGTCGGCCCGTCGGCCGAGGCCTTCGTCGACGCAATGACGGCACAGACGTCAACAGCGAGCACCACTCCGGTCGAGGTCATGGTGGGCGATTACTCCGGCTTCGAGTTCGACCACTCCGTCGAGGGCGACCTGGACATCACCCCCTGTGACCGCGACAAGTTCTGCATCAGCTCAGAATTCTCGAACGAATGCACAAGCTGGTACTCGACCAAGGAGGAACGCCAAACCTTCCGGGTGGTCGACCTGAACGGCCAGCGCGCTGTCATCTGGGTGGTCCAGTTCCACGAATCGATCAATCCGGAGCTTACAAGCGAGGCGCGCGCCGTCTTCGACTCGATCATGTTCAAGTCCGACAAGTGACCGGCTAATGCGATAGGCGATCCCGCCCGCGGGCACCGGCCCCTCCTCTTGTCATTTACAGAAGCCGACTGCACACAACTCCCGCTAAATTCCGGAGTTTGTGCAGACGGGTTGTGATCAGTGACGCGACATCAATTTGTCTCGAAACCTTGGCGTTTCGAGACGTGGAGGTTTCGAGCCAGCGAGTCAGGTGGGGAACCGTTTGCAGCACCGTGCCCTTAGGGAGTCCCCTCCGGCCCAGCCGAGGGCCAACCGCTGCTTCAAAAGGCCCCTGTCATTCCGGCCACCGGATGATTCCCGTATTACCGGCCCGAGAAACTGCCCGGTGAACGTGCGACAAACGGATGCTGACACCGCTCTTAGTTCTGCTGCCTTAGTGTCTTGAAAAGCGATCTCAGAGCACCGCCACTTAGCGGAAAACTCCCACAGACAGGTTGATCCGCAGCCCTGGGCAGCGGGCCAATTAGCATCTGATCGAGAAGACAAGACAAGCCATAAGGGTTTCGGAATGTTGGAACAACAGTTTTGTGTTGGCATATCTGTCGGCGTGGGGTGCGTCTAGCGCCGGCTCGCTTAGTGCAGATAAGGTTGAAGCTCAAGCACCGGGAAACCCTGGACATCATCTGCGGCGCTGTGATCGGTCCGATCACCCAACCCTCCGAGGTCGTCGCCGGCCTGATCCTGGACGGCCAGCTGCGAATCGTCGGGCGCTCAACACCACTGAAAACGAGGGAAAGCCGCGAACTGGCGCGATGGCTTCAGCCCCCAACGGCTGAGCATCCGTGGCCGGCCATTGTGAAAGGCACGGCGCTGGACAGATTCCATCGGGACAAGGAACCCCTGGCGCTGACACTTGTGGAACCCGTGGTTGTGGAGGTTTCCGCCGACACTGCATGGTCCGGGAGGTCCTTCCGCCACCCCATGCGGCTCCTCAGGGCTAGGCCGGAGCTACCCACTGCCGATGTTGTCCTGCCGGACCGGCTTCAGGCGGGTTAGCGATCCGTGCGGATCACAATGAGGTTTTGGCCCTCTTCCAGAAGCGCAGGCAAAGGAGCGTTCATGGTCGCGACTGCGGCAGACATTGGCGCGGTCCCCACTGCCGTGCAGCTTTCATTGATCACGCACGTACCTGCCTTGAATTCTATGGGGAGGCCGGACATTCCTTAGCCAGGGGCGCTCACACAATGGCCGGATGCTACAGTCCGTCCCATCTCAGCCGAAACCCTTCCTGAGCGCCCACCATACTCGGCGGCGAGGACAACCAGATAGCTGCGCTGAATGGTCCAGATTCCGTGGGCTTTGGAGGGTTCCGCCAAGCACCCTTGCAGATGCGTGCCAGCTGCTTTCCGCTTCCGAAGCTTGGTGCGAAAGTACTTGCCCGACTTGACTACGAGCTCCGCCACGTCATCGGCGCTAAGTTCATTCTTCATGCCGGCATCTTGACAGGGGATTCCGCATATCCCCCAACTCAATTTCGCATGTAGACCTATAAAGGGCCCCGATAGCCAGAAAAAACAGAACCACCGCCACTGGTACCGCCGACCCCGAAAAATGACTAGGGGACTGACTTCCCAAAAAGTTCCTTGTATTTCAAAACAGGGATTGTTGAACCCGAATAGGAGGAGGACACTATCTGCCATGAACGCCAGTGCATCTGCGGCTTCCCCTTCGTCAGCCCTGGCCCCGGCTCCGACTGTAGGGACCACCTCTAGTCAATGGCGCGTCGCGCTTTCGCTGTTGGCGGCTGTGGGCGCTGCCGCATGCCTAATAATTATGGGGGAGATTGATCGGCTTATAGCGAGTTCGGTCGGAACAAGCGGACAGAGTAGGCCGTTTTCGACATACATCGGAATTACCGGATTTTCTGCTTCGGACTCTTGGGGGATTTGGGATTCCGTCGCGCGTAACTTTCCGCTCGGAAGCTGGATAACACTGTCTTTAGAAGTCGACTTCGCTTTTATCCTGTGCTATAGCAACCTGCTGTTTCGCATCGCTGGGGGATATTCGCGCGCTTCCAAACTTGCCAAGAGGTCTATATGGGCGCTTATTATTCTAGATATCACCGAAAATATTGTCCTTTTAAGCCTTGCGAATAACAAGTTCTTTGTAATTGGCCCCCCTTGGTGGCCATGGATATTCTGCGGATTAAAGTGGCTCGCTGCAGTGCTTGTACTGCTTGTCCTAGTTCGTAGTAGCAGTACAACTGGCCCCATTGCCACCTTTCTCACACGAGCCGGTCACTCGCTTTATACTCATCGCATTGCCCTTATCGTCGTTGTCATTTTGGGGGCACTTTCGCTACTTCCGCTGGGCAACATTTTTGATCAGCTACCCGATGTGCAGAGACAATGGTTGGACGATCGCGAAGTAGGGATTCTTCATGGATATTCCGCCGTCATCACTGCAGTCCTTCTCGCACTAGGATTCTTTATTCTTGGGCGACTGCGTTCGCTCCTAGAGTGGAACAAGTACGTCCATGATGTTCCACCCACCCAGCCTGCGCGAGTTTGGCTGTGGGCAATTGCAATTGCCGCCGTTTTGTCGGGATTCGTTGTCACTGGGTTAATTACTAAATCCTGGGCAGTGGATGCTCTTTGGTACATTATCTTGCCCGCCATAGTCCTCATTACATTCGCCTTAGAACGTTTCTTCCCGAAGAAAATGCACGAGTACGAGACGGCACGTGATGCAGAGGTTTTGAAAGAACGCGAATGTATCAGTATCGAGAGTAAGCGCGCGCGTTTACGTAACGAGGAGGATAGGTACCGCGTAAGAGCGCAGTTCACGGAAACGACCGGCGACGTGATCTCTGTCCTTGTAATCTGTATCAGCTGTCTTGGACTCGTACGTGCGTTCACAGCGCCCGTCGTGCTGTTCGCCACGGGATATCCCCTGCCAGGGGACCCATTCGGGCCCTGGGCATGGTTTTTGGTCGGACTTATTGGCGCGCTGCTCAGCGCCAGTCCCCTAATGAGGTGGGTCAGCGGCATCCCTGGTGGTGCCTCAGCTGCGGCTTCCAGCGGAAGCCAAGATATAGATCTCGGTGCTTCGGTACAGAGCCCGGATTCCGACTCCATTGATGCTGAGGAACGGTTTCCCGCAGAGCCTAGAAGCACGACCCCCGTTGGCGGAAATGGCACGTTTCAGAATCCTGATTCCGTCGGTGCTGATCACACCGGCGCTGAGGCCTTAACTTCCACCAGCGACGTTGTAGAAGGGTCTGAGACTTCTTCTTCTGAGGCCGGTGGCACGTCCAAGAAGGCGAGGCGTCCAACGCGTGAGACAGCCATCAGCATCGTATGCATCGTGGTGAGTTTCCTAGTTCTAGTTGGAACGGCTGTCTTCCCTTTCCAAGTCGCTGAACGTCTCGGTGCGGCGGCGATGACGATAGTTGCGTTGGGCGCGTGGTCGTTATTCCTTGGCACAATCCAGGTTGCCTTACAGCAGCATCGCCCGCCGTTCATTTTCTATGTTGCACGGTTTCGCGCCGTGCCGTTGTTGACACTTCTATTTGTTGTTCCATTTGTCATCAACCTCGACGGCGGTGTGGCAGCCGTTCATGCAATTCGTAGTTCCGGCGATCCACCAACTCCAGGTACACCAACCCTTGGTACAAAAACTCTCGCGGATAGTTTGATCGATCCGGCTTGGGATTCGTGGGGGCCACCCTCGAAAACCGGCTGCGACAAGAGTCTTGAAATTGAAGCATCCTCTGCAGCCAATCCGGCTGGAGTCCAGCGGCACATAAGGCCGGTAATTCTCGTTGCTGCCCAAGGCGGCGGTATACGAGCCGCCTACTGGACAGGACGCACTATGGAAGCAATTTCCCGAAGTGCCGCCTGTATCTCTGAGTCCGTGTTGCTTGCCAGTGGTGTCAGCGGGAGCTCGGTGGGACTGGTTGTTGCTAGCCTTAGCCGGGGCCCGAACAAAGAGGCCACAACAGAGTCACTCAACCGGCTGTCCGACTCAAAGACCCTCGCAACTGCGATGGCAGGTTATCTCGCCGGGGATGGTATCGCCGCCGTTTCCGGCGTACGTGTTCCGACATTGGAGGACGGAAAGTGGAGCTGGCACGACCGTGCGGCCTTGATAGAAATGGCATGGGAAAGACGCGAAGAGTCCCTTAAAAGCACGTTTTCACCCACGCCTTCTAAGTCGACCGGCGCGCTTGTGCTAAATTCAACGGATTCAGTTTCAGGGTGCCGAGTTATCCTTGCCCAACAAGATTCCTTGGCAGCTCCCCGATCCGAACAAGCAACGAAGAATGAGGCCGGTGAGCCCGGCGATCTTGAGTGTGATGCCGCTGATATGGGAACTGCCGCTGCTATAAGCTTCCAACACCTGACAGGCTCCACCCGTTGTATGGCAAGTCTGCACTGGTCAACGATCGCCATGCTCTCAGCACGTTTTCCATTCGTAACGCCTGCCGGGCGACTCCCGGAAGGTCAAGGGGGCTGTTCATCCCCCTATAAGGCGCAGCTAGTGGACGGTGGTTACGCCGACAACACGGGGCTGGCCACCTTGTTCGATTTGGTCCCTGAGATACGAGAAAGAGTTTTACGAGCAAATTCCAAAGCTGATGGGACTAAGGAAAAGCCATTCGTATTCCCAGTGCTCATGTACGTGGAAAACTCCCTAGGCAGTGACATAGATGAAAAGGGAAAGATGTCCGCGGAATTTCTCATGCCGTTAAGAGACAAAGACGTGAAAGAAAAGCAGGTGGCCGCAGACGCCTGGATCCAGCGCATAGCGACCGGACTGGAAGATGTTTGCCCCTCTGACATCGAGTATTGCGACGACACGCACACCAAGTTTCAGGAAACTATCCCGGCCGGAGTCGTGGTGGTATCACCCGCAACCCGTCCCGCGATTGCGCCTCCCTTGGGATGGACTCTATCGGGACTTAGTCGAGCAAACCTTTGCAAGGCACTTGAAATGGAGATAACAGCAACGGGAACGCCGGCATCATTTGGCCGCTTGGGTAATCTCTTCTCACTGACGGAAGATCCCCCACCCACTAAATGTCCTGGATAAAATCAGTCCCCTCTGGGCGTGCCGCGGCCTCCCTCTCGGTTGTTGGAACCAATTGGTTCAGCTCACCTCCCCTCACATAGGCATAGACGGCTGGCAAGCCCAAGGCTGACGCTTGTGGGGCGACCAATACCTAACCCTCGGGACTGCGTCAGCCCAGACCATGAGCTACGAGACAGGCCACAGCATGGCTGGCTACCGCCATGCGGTTCGAGCAGTTCGTGTCTCATCTATGGATCCTTTTAGCGAGGCCTCAGAGCAGATTCACCGACAATTTCGGTACACCCGAGTTCCAGGTGCTTCTAAGGGGCACTGACTGTCTCAACAACGTGTCTCACCCGAGCTATTCTCAACAAACGAAAACATAGCCTTTGATGAACTCTAGGGAGTTCGTTTGGGGAGTATTGGATACGCCAGGGCCCGCGCCACCGACCAGAACGGGGACCTGCAGCACCCAGCGTTGAAGCGGCAGGGTGCCACCAAATTTCCACCGACAATGGAGTGGGCGATCAAAGGCCAGCCGGCCCGAGCTTTACAAGATGCTCGATCACCTGCGGAACGGTGACGAGGTCGTGATCTGGAAGCTGACCGCCTTTGGACGCAATACCTCCACCTGCTGACCCTCGACGATTTGGAGCGTCCGGGCATCTACTCGCAGCTTCACGGAAGGCATCAGCACAACGGGTTCGATGGGCAGGGCCATACTCACCGTCATTTGACGATGGAATGCCCTTCCGGTACATCAGCACGAACTTCAGGTAGGCCCGACGCACTTCACTCAGTTCACTCCATTGCTTTCCATGCGCAGATAGCGGCACACCCTGGCCCGGCTGGCGCCGATGATCTTCCCGATCTCGTCAAGCGCCAGCCCTTGAGCTTAGGTCGCGAGCACGCTTGACTATCGCAGGCTTCCCGTCTCCCGGCCTCAACGTTGTCTTCGGCGGTCTCGATCATGCCTGCCCTGGTTCGCTCGGCCAGTTGGGAGCGTTCGAGCTGGGCGAAGGCGGACAAGATCGCCGCCCTAGAGGACGTTGCGGAGACCACCTTGCGTTACCAGCACCTACACTTTGCTGCCCGTGCGGAGCCTGGCATCCGGGACGAGCACAAGGCAGCCCTGCCCCTTCCAGCGCGATGAATCCCCAGGGCGGACCTGCGGAATCAAACCGACGTCATCGCCTTCCACGAGTCCAAAGGCACTTGCCCGTCACCCACGGCAAATCCGCGAAGGAGCGGGCAATGGCCCCTGATTGGTGCGCTGACGACGGAGGCCACACAAAGCACCCTTTCCCCCATTTATCGTGAGGCCTGGCGGTCATCCCGGATGAGAACTCCTGCCGGTCAGCGGACCGCTACTCCTTGCTTTTGCTGGTCCCTGTAAGCCGTGAGCACTCCCACGAAGAAGGCATTCCTGTTATCAGCCGTCCAGGTGCGGGCGAGACTGATGATTACCTTCATGTGGTCTTTGCGGAAGCGCAGCGGCCTGGTCTCCGGCTCGACTGAACCCCGCGCAAGCTTGGGTATGGCCGGTGCCCGGCCAAAGATGTCGTTGGCGGGAATCGGGCTGTCAACGGGTGCAAAGATTTGCCCAAACCGATCCTCGCCTGCGGCCCAGCTAATCGCGTTCAGGACGATTCCCGGATACGAGACCCCAGTGTTGTCGTGATGCTCCCCCAGCCACTGGTTCAAGTCTTTGGGAAGGTAGAGAGTAACGTGGCCTGAATGTTCCTCTTCAGCGGGTTCAATCTGCGGAGTGGTCGTGACAGCCACAGCCGATGGGGGCTGGTCCACGGACTGTTCCCGTGCAGCCGCTGCAACGGTATCCCGTGGAGACTCCTGGGCTGGGCTTAGTTCTCTGGCAGGAGTTTCGGATACAGCCGACGCAGGATTCCGTGCGGGAGAAGACTCGGGTACTTCAGGGGCTGGTTCCCGCGTCGTTTCAGGAACCTTCTCGACCAGAGCTGCTTCGGCGGGAGCAGCCGGCACTGGCTGAAGCACGCGCTTCCGCAATCCGCTGAGTGCGCTGAGATCCATCTTTCCCGGGCTGGAGGGCAGGCTCACTTGGCAGCCACCTCAAGGTTCTCGTCGAGCGCTTCCTCCTGAGCCTGGAGCTCGTGAACAATCTGCTCTGTCAACCGCATGTAGTCCTCGGCCAGGTTCCCTGCTGACTGTGCAATACGTGGTTCATCCGAGCTCTTGCCTTTGTTGCGCAGCCGCTCCCAGAACGGTGACTGAGTCGCTGCCCTGGCGGCCAACTCATGCGCTGCGAGACCACGGAAGCTCGCGTCTGCATCAGCTGCAACAACGTCGCGGATACTGCCTTCGAAAACTGGTGCGATGCCGTCCAAGGATTCCTGGAGCAGCGTGCGGGCCTGTTTGTCCACGTTCCTAGCGTTGGTCGGGATGCCAAAGAGAATCACCCCGAGCAGCGCTACGGCGGGATTGTCATTCTGGACACTGAGGATGCGACGGGCCAGGGATTCAAGGCCGCGAATTGATTTTGGCTCAGGCTTCACCGGAGCCAAAATCCAACGTGAGGCCAACATCGCTTCCTCAATCGCGGTCCAACCGGCCTCGGATGGCGGGGTGTCGATCAGAACGATGTCGTAGTTTGGGGCAATCTTGGCCAAGGTGCGCGCTACTCCCCCACGCATCTTGCCTTGACGAGAGGCGTCTCCCTGAAAAGTGTCCATTAACTGTGCTGTGTGATTACCACCAGGCAGCACATCGAGACCTGGTCGCACATCCTTGATTGGCGCCGGGATCTTGTCGTACCGAACGGCAATGTCTAGCGCTTCTCCACGATCGTAACGGTCATCGTTAATGATGCCCAGGTTAGTAGACGTATCGCCCTGGGAGTCCAGATCGACAACGAGCACCTTGTAGCCAGCTTCAGCGAGGAGCGCGGCGAGATTGGTGGTCACGGTCGTCTTGCCGACGCCGCCTTTGCCATTGGAGATGCAGATAGTGCGCCGCGACGCCAGTTGAACGCTGGGCGACAAGATGTGGGAAGTAGTTACCGTGTCCATAATGCACATCCTAGATGTGGCAAGCGCGAAGCAGCGGCACATTGACTGGGGTGTCGTTGCCTAGCAGCAGTGCACTTGTTCCGCAGTAGTTAAACAGTAGCTGTGCACTTGGTCATGAGCTGTTGCACACTAAGTATGCTCTTGTGGTGCTTTCGTTGAGCTTTAGCTCATTAGTTGCCATTCGCTAGGTAAGCCATAACGTCGTAACTACTTTTTCTATAGCACCAAATCGACTGAACAAACCTTTCAGATTTGTATAGGACTGTCGTACCGGTAACTGTGGACTTGTGTAGCACTAGCCATGTAGTAGCTATACAGTAGTTCCTTGTGTGGATCTGCAGTAAGAATGCAGTTGGAATTGTAGTGAAGTACATGTGCAGTAGAACGGCAGCGACCGGCACAGCTGCCACTGCATACGGGGCTTTCAACCGGAGTACCTCCGTGATCGTCGCCAAGCAGCGTTTTATCGAGGCCCACAGTCTGGCTCTTCACACTAAATGAGCGGCTGTTACGCCACAGCTTTACACTACGGACGCACCCATACCAGACCAACTATCAGGCAGGTGCACCCTAATGCTAGAGCTAACAAACAGTAACCATGCAGTAGATGATCACTAGCTATAAAGTTACCCGCAAAAGAAGAACGCGATACTTTTTCTTCTATCGATGATCTATGCGTCTGCCGGGAAGCGAGAGCGCCGGCACCGGACGGCCCGACCGGATCTGTCCCGAGGACCTATCAACGGAAAATACTTTGACCCTCCAATCGAATCCTGCTGAAATCAGGCACCCTCGACTGCTGAGCTGGCAGCCCCACCGACCCGCAATGCGCGTCAGGACCCTGGACTCAACACCTGACGGTGCAGGTGCCTGTCGCCGAGAACTCGAGAACTCAAATTTAAGTACACCAGCGCCCAATAGCGGGGGAGGGGCGGGGGAGTAGTGTAAACGCAGTCGAAACGCATTAGATAGCAGTAGACACGCAGTACAACCGCACTGGCATCCGCAGTTGAGAACCACCAGCTGCCGGGCCCGCTAAACGGGTGGCTGATTCCCGGCCGGAAAACCAGGTGCTGATCTACACAGCCGCACGGAAGCGAGAGCGCCGGGCGCACAATTGGCACCGCCCCCAGACCCGTCCCGGATGAAAGAGAGGAAGTTCCTCGAACTACAACCCACCTGCTAACACAAGCTGACCCTGCAAAGCGCGTCAGGACCCCGGACTCAACACCTGACGGTGCAGGTGCCTGTCGCCGAGAACTCGAGAACTCGAGAACTCAAATTTAAGTACACCAGCGCCCAATAGCGGGGGAGGGGCGGGGGAGTAGTGTAAACGCAGTCGAAACGCATTAGATAGCAGTAGAAACGCAGTACAACCGCACTGGCATCCGCAGTTGAGAACCACCAGCTGCCGGGCCCGCCCAACGGGTGGCTGATTCCCGGCCGGAAAACCAGGTGCTGATCTACACAGCCGCACGGAAGCGAGAGCGCCGGCGCCGGGCGCACAATTGGCAGCGCCCCCAGACCCGTCCCGGATGAAAGAGAGGGAGTCCCTCGAACTACAACCCACCTACGCATGCATCGATCGAGGAGTAAACATCACGACAATGCCTGCAACTCGAGATGCGGCACTGGGTTCGAAGCCCGCGGCCAAAACTCAAACCCGAGCAAGCCTATGACGACAGAATCCCCGTCCAGCAAAGTCCCACACCACACGCGATGCTGCTACGAATAAGCGTCCGTCCATGAGCCCGTGAAAGCCACCGTAGCTGAACAAAAATAACAACGTTCCGAATTGACCTTCCCCTTTGGAAACTTTGGCCTTTTCTAGGACATCCACGAACAGGAAACTGTCACACGGTGTGACGCCCGCAAGCACGGGGCCAGCACCTTCACATCCCGACCCGGGGGTTCTCTCCAAAGAACGTGCGTCAAGAGGTTCTTCGGAACGCCATATCAGAGAGTGACCACTCATCCGGTGGCCCCTCAAACATCTCCCACGGGTAGTCGTCATCTGGAGAGAGGAGCTCGGCGACCGTGTTGACCCTCTTCGACAACCATTCCCGCCAGATGATCCGGTCCGTCCGGTACCGCTGGACCTGTTCAGCCACCACATCCAGAACACCGAAATGTTCGGCAAGCTGCCTCAAAGATGTCGCAGCCACAACTGACCAGGCCCGGCCGGCATCACGGGTGATAAGGTTCCATGCCGCAAGCACTTCGAGGGCTTCATGCACCGCGGACCTGGAAAGCCTAGTCACCTGGACGATCTCTGACGTCGGCATGGCGGGGGAGTGTTCCAGTGCTTCGTAGACGAATGCGGCCGGCAGCCCCAACTCTCGGAACACCGGACGCAGGGCATGGATCTTCCCTTTCTGCCAACTGGCATCCTCGGCCGCTGACCTGACCTCTTCGGGAACGGTAAGCATGTAAAGATCGCCCTTCGTGCCACGGGCCTCTTCCACCAGGGTGACCATTGGATCCTTCTCGGCCCGCAATTCCCTCAGGTGAAGAGCCACTGTGGTATGGTCAAGGCCCGTCGCGACCGCCATGGACCGGACACCGAATTCGATAAAACGGGATCCAGTCATATGCGCTGCCTCCCCTAGGGCTCTTAGCACCATGCGCCGTGCCATCCCCGTCCTGGATTGCTGATAGTTCACCTCCCTGATCCTGAGAGCGCTGCGCCAGGTCCGGATGTGCCGATGCTCTGCATCGGGATTTGAAATTAGATTTGGGCTCTTTATCCTCTTTATCCCTCCCGCCTGTGAAATTGGGTGGCTTGTGGGGGATCTGCGGACGTTGTTATTCCCCTCCGCGGTTGCCTTGTTTTTGCTGAGGTACGTGAGGGCGCTGGTCCAGTCCCGGCGCAGCGACGGAAGCCGGTGCCGGGCCGGGTAGCGGGCGTAAAAGGAAGCGAGTCCGGGCCAGGTTCCCTGGAGCATCCGGCGTTCAACATCCACCAGCTGCAGGCCGGCCGCCGCGGCGGACACGATGACTGCTTGGCGGGCATCCGAGTCGGAGGCGTAGCGGTTGGTGTCGTACATTCCGGTCTGGGCCAGCACCTGCATGGTTCGGGACATGCGTCCGACGGGCTTGTCGATGACGGGTGCGTCGGCGGTCGACGCGGTGAACGTCTCCTCCTGGCGGAGCGCCCGAACAGCCTTGATCTCCGCGGCCAGGTCCTTGGTCATGGCGCCCCAGACTGTCGCGCTGTTGGGTCGGCGGGCGACGTCGTAGGCCATGGACAGGCTCATCGCCAGCTCCTGATGGCCGCCGCGCTTGTGCGGTGAGCCGGGCGTTCGCATGCAGCCGTGGAGAAGGTTCTGGTGCGGGGTCTTGTCCAGGGTCCGGTACCGGGTGCCCAGCGCCTCGACAAGATCACGCGCTTCGGAGAAGGTGACCCGCTGTGCCAGCGGGATGTAGACGTGGCGGCCGCCGTTGGGGGAGTAGTCCTCGATCCACCGCGCGCCAACTGAGTGCAGCCAGGTCTGCACGGCCCGGACGTCGGCCTGGACCCAGTCCTGCCCGGCTACCGAGGAGTCAAAGTCGAGGAAGATCGCCGCGCAGGTGCCGTCCTTGCCGAAGATTCGAACCGCAGCAGGAACAGAAGGAAGCGCTTCGGTGAGGTTCCGTTCATGTCTTTGCGGATAGGTTTTTCCGGAGTCCTTGGAAAGCCGGACCCTGGGCTGACCCGCGAGAACTGGTGCAAGGGCTGCCCACGCTTCGGCTGGCGAGCATGACGAGGAGAGGTTGCGCGACACGCCAGACTCAGATATGGCTGGCGACGCACATGGGTGTCCATGTACGATGAGAACAATCCTTTCGGGGAGAGTTGCTGACAGGCAATGAAAAGGGCCGATCTTGGCGGATCGGTTTTGTTACACAAATGAAGCCCTGCAAAGGACTTCCAAACGATTCGCGGACTGTTCGCCGGCAAGCATCCCAG
>NZ_JARHXQ010000046.1:0-3976 GCF_029222765.1 Arthrobacter sp. Cr_A7
AGCGCCGCACCGCCGGCAGTCCCACACGGCAGGGATCTGGTCCTCGGGAAGTTTGAGGAAGACGGGCTGGGTTTCGTGCCCCTTCGCGCACCAGTAGGACACCCGGATCCGCGGCAGGGCGCTCCCGTGGTCCTCGGTGGATTGAAGGCTTGAACCTGTTCCTGCCGTTACCCCCGCGCGGGTACCTCGGAAGCCTGACGCTGGATGGACCACCGCAACTCCTGCCTTGACGCCATTGTTAAAGCAAAACTGTGGCTGTCGAAATAGCCGACAGCCACAGTTTAGTTGGCGGATCCGTGCCGTGGGAGTACCCGCGGGAATCGCTGCCTCAATCGTTCGGGATCAGGAGTCCCCGCCGCTGAACCGCATGATCAGGCCCAGGGCGATGATCACCACACCCCAGGTGACACCGAGGATCACGGTGAACCTGTTCAGGTTGCGCTCGGCCACGCCGGAGGAGCTCAGGCCCGAACTCATGCCGCCGCCGAACATGTCGGACAGCCCGCCGCCCCGTCCCTTGTGGAGGAGGATAAGCAGCGTCAGCAGGAGGCTGGTGATGCCCAGGAGGATCTGCAGAATGACATGAAGAACGTCCACGACGGCCTTTCAGAAAGTTGGAATTGCGGGAGTATGCGCGGCGGGACGGATCAGTCCGTCACCAGGTGACTCTCGAACCTGACAATATTAGCAAACTCGGCAGGATCGAGGCTCGCGCCACCCACCAGCAGGCCGTCCACGTCCCGCTCCTGCAGGATGGCGGCGGCGTTGTTGGCCTTGACCGAGCCGCCGTAGAGCAGGCGTGTCTTGGCCGCTACGTCGGCGCCAAAAAGCGTTTCCAGCTCGGCGCGGATGGCGGCGCACATTTCCTGTGCATCCCCCGGGCCCGCAACTTCTCCGGTTCCGATGGCCCAGACCGGCTCGTAGGCGACCACGAGCTCGGCTGCCTGCTCGTTGGTCAGGCCCGCAACTCCGGCGCGCAGCTGTTCCAGCGTGTGGTTCACGTGCGTGCCGGCCTGCCGGATTTCCAGCCCTTCGCCAACGCAGAGGACAGGAGTGACGCCGTGCTTGAACGCGGCCTTGACCTTCGCGTTGAGGACGTCGTCGGACTCGTTATGGATGGTGCGGCGTTCGCTGTGTCCCACCAGCACGTACGTGCACCCCAGCTTTTTCAGGAACTGGCCGGAGATGTCACCGGTGTAGGCGCCCGAGTCGAACTGCGAGAGGTCCTGGCCGCCGTAGGCGATATCCAGGTCGTCGCCCTGGACGAGCGTCTGGACGCCGCGGAGATCGGTGAACGGGGGGAAGACAGCAACTTCGACGCGGCTGTAGTCATGCTTTGCGTCTGAAAGGGTCCAGGCCAGTTTCTGCAGGAGGGTGATGCCCTGCACGTGGTCCATGTTCATCTTCCAGTTGCCCGCGATGAAGGGCTTGCGGTCGAAAGCGCCGTTCGTTGACGTAGTCACGTATTCTCCAAAAAAGTTTGTGATAAGTGTTCGGCCGGCAGGCTGCCGCGGGCAACCTGCCGGCCGGAGGATTGACAGACCGGTAGTACTACCGGAAGGCCTTACCGGAAGGCTCTACCGGTCCAGGACGCTGAGTCCCGGGAGTTCCTTGCCCTCGAGGTATTCCAGGCTCGCTCCGCCGCCGGTGGAGATGTGCCCGAACTGCTCATCGGCGAAACCCAGCGTCCGCACGGCTGCCGCGGAGTCCCCGCCGCCAACCACGGTGAACGCTTCGGTTTCGGTCAGGGCCTGGGCAATCGCGCGGGTTCCGGCCGAGAAGGCTTCGAACTCGAAGACCCCCATGGGACCGTTCCAGAAGACCGTCCGGGCACCCTTGATACGGTCGGCGAAGGCAGCGGCAGAGTCCGGGCCGATGTCGAGCCCGATGCCCTGCGCGCCAAAGCTGCTGTCCTCGATGGCATCCGCAGCAACGGTTTCGTGCGCAGCGTCGGCCGCGAACTTCTCCGCCACCACGACGTCGGTGGGCACCACGAATTCGGTGCCGGCGTCGGCCGCGCGCTTGAGGTAGTCCTGGACCACGGGGATCTGGTCTTCCTCGAGCAGGCTTCCAGCCACCTTGTGGCCGGCGGCGGCGAGGAAGGTGAACAGCATGCCGCCGCCCACCAGGATGGTGTCCGCCTTGCCGAGCAGGTTGTCGATGACCGCGAGCTTGTCAGAGACCTTGGAACCGCCGAGCACCACGACGTAGGGACGCTGCGTATCGGCGGTGAGCTTGCGCAGGACCTCGACCTCGGTGTGCACCAGGTCGCCCTGGTACGACGGAAGCCGGGTGGCGACGTCGTACACGCTGGCGTGCTTGCGGTGCACGGCACCGAAGGCGTCATCCACGTAGGCGCCGTTGCCGCCGGTCAGCGCAACCAGCTCGTCAGCGAAGGCGCCGCGCTGGGCGTCGTCCTTGCTGGTCTCGCGGGCGTCGAAGCGGACGTTCTCCAGGACGAGGACCTCGCCGTCCTGCAGCGCGGCTGCTGCCTCTTTGGCGGAGGCTCCCACGGTGTCGTCTGCGAGGGTGACCTTGAAGTCCGCCAGTTCCGCCAGCCGGGTGGCTGCGGGGCGAAGGGAGTACTTGTCTTCGGGTGCGCCCTTGGGGCGTCCGAGGTGGGCTGTTACCAGCACGCGGGCACCGGCGTCCGTGAGCTTTGACAGCACTGGAAGTGAGGCCTTGATGCGGCCGTCGTCAGTGACTGTAGAGCCGTCGAGCGGCACATTCAGGTCACTTCGAACCAGAATGTACCGCCCGCGGACACCTTCAGCGATGAGTTCGTTGAGGGTGTGAGATGTCATGTGTCTAACCCTAGCCCAGCTTGGATGCGACAAGCTCCGTAAGGTCAACGAGGCGGTTTGAGTAGCCCCATTCGTTGTCATACCAGGAAACAACCTTGACCTGGTTGCCAATCACCTTGGTCAGGCCGGAGTCAAAGATGGACGACGCCGGGTCCCCGACGATGTCCGAGGAGACGATCGGCTCATCGGTATAGGTCAGGAAGCCCTGCAGTTCCTCGGACTCCGCAGCGCGCTTGAGGGCGGCGTTGACTTCCTCGACGGTGGTCTCGCGGGAGACCGTGACGGTGAGGTCGGTGGCCGAACCGGTGGGCACGGGAACGCGGATGGCGTAGCCGTCCAGCTTGCCCTTCAGCTCGGGCAGGACGAGTCCGATGGCCTTGGCTGCACCGGTGGAGGTGGGAACCATGTTGATGGCGGCGGCGCGTGCACGGCGGAGGTCGTTGTGCGGGCCGTCCTGCAGGTTCTGGTCTGCGGTGTAGGCGTGGACGGTGGTCATGAGGCCGCGTTCGATACCGAACTCGTCGTTGACCACCTTGGCCAGCGGGCCGAGGCAGTTGGTGGTGCAGGATGCGTTGGAAATGATGTGGTGCGTGGCGTTGTCGTACAGCTTGTGGTTCACGCCCATCACGATGGTGATGTCTTCATCGGACGCCGGGGCGGAGATGAGGACTTTCTTGGCGCCGGCGTCGATGTGCTTCTGCGCAGCGGCGGCCTTGGTGAAGAAGCCGGTGGATTCGATGACGATGTCCACGCCCAGCTCGCCCCAGGGCAGGTTGGCGGGATCGCGCTCAGCCAGGACCTTGATGACGTTGCCGTTGACGACGATGTTGCCGTCCTTGACCTCGATGGTTTCCTTCAGCCGGCCGCCGACGGAGTCGTACTTGAACAGGTGCGCCAGGGCCTCGGGGCTGGTGAGGTCGTTGACGGCAACGATCTCCAGGTCCGCGCCTTGTGCAAGCGCTGCGCGGAAGTAGTTGCGGCCAATACGGCCAAAGCCGTTAATACCAATACGGGTCGTCACTTTTTCAGTCTCCTTGGTGCTTTATGAAGCACTACTAGTTGAGCGGGCGTTCAAGCCAACTAACAGATCCCGCACGCCATTGGGCAGAGATGATTTACATACGGAGGGCGACCAGCCTCATTGCTGAAGGCTAACCGCCTTCCGTGACCTA
>NZ_JARHXQ010000047.1:0-5118 GCF_029222765.1 Arthrobacter sp. Cr_A7
AGCGGCTGGCCGCTGCCAACCCCGCCCTGCACGAACCCGACCTCGCCCTAGCACTGAGCACCCTGTCCAACCGGCTCTCTGAAGCCGGGGATCGTTCTGCCGAAGCCCTGGACGCTGCCCAGGAATCCGTGACAATCCGCCAACGGCTGGCCGCTGCCAACCCCGCCCTGTACGAACCCCACGTCGCCCGAGCGCTGAACAACCTGGCCAACCGGCTCGCTGACGCCGGAATGAATACGGAAGCCACTGTGTCCTGGAACGAACTGCTGCATATCTATGAACGGCTAGCCCGTCGAGATTCCCAATTCAGTGAGTCATTAATTCGGATACAACGAATTGTTTGGGAACGGACCCAGCTGCCGTAGAACACACTTGTGGGGCATCGGCGGCCTTCCTTGACGTTCCTTGTCATCCAGTGCCCTGGTTGGAAAGCACGCTTATGCCAAATTGGTTGTACCTGGGGGGTGATTTGCGGACGGGTTAAAGATTCTCGCAAACGAAGGATTACGAGAAAGCGTCGAATGAACTCAGGCGAACTAAGGTACCGCCGTCAGTGCGGTCGTTCGGTGGGTGAGACGTCTCGTATCCCAAGGGTTACGAGACGCCAAGTGCTGCGTCCCGAGGCGAGCACAGGGTGAGTACATCGGGGCTAGCATCATTGGATGATGCGGATCGTTGGCTACACGCCGGAATACCGGGAAGAGGTGCTTGCGCTTTCCTTAAGAGCCTGGGAGCCCGTCTGCTCTTCCTGACCGGTGGCGCCCCGTCTGCTCTTCCTGACCCTGCCTTGCATGCACCTGCTGCTCTAAACAGGCGTGGCTTTAGGTCAGTTCGTCACTGGAATCTTGGCATCGACGACAAACCCTAGGTCCTGAGACGTCCACGTCACGCTACCGCCTGCCACAGCTACCCGTTCCCGGAGTCCAAGTAGCCCGAACCCGGATTCTTTCCCTGATCGGGTCATGGGCGCCTGACCCGCTCCATCATCGGAAACGACAAGGCCGACAGAATCCTGTTCCCAGGTGATCGTGACTGTAGCGTTCGTCCCGGGCCCAGCATGCTTCGTGATGTTGGTGAGTGCTTCTTGAACCACTCGATATGCAGCATGGCCAACACTGATGCCCAGCTTTCGGGGTTCACCTTGCTCAACGAGGGAAACGTTCACTCCAGCTGATTGGACGGTGGAGATGAGCTGGCCTACGTCCCCCAATCCGGGGAAGGGCCCGAGGCCATCGTCTGCGGCTGACCCATCCTTCGGCCTTAGAACCCCGAGTAATCGGGCCAGCTCTTGGGTTGCCTCCGTTCCGACGGTCTCAATGACGTCCAGAGCTTGAGCGGCACGGATCGGGTCAGTTTCGATGACTCGGCGTCCCCCTGCGGCATGGAGCATCATCACTGTGACGGCGTGGGCGACTATGTCATGAAGTTCATTGGCGATATGGGCCCGTTCGGTTTCAACCGCCTCGAGAGCCTTCTGCCGCTCTTCCTCCAGGGCTGTAATTCGACGGCGGCTTCGTCCGGTAATCCATCCCCATGACCACGCCAGGACACCGCCAGTGACGCTCGAGTAGATAATCCAGGGGGAAGAGTTCACCATGACCGGAACGTCTTCTTGCAGCAGGACGAGCAGGAGAACGGCTGCCAGGGATACAGGTATGGACCGGCGAATCGGCACGTTCGCTGCGACGGCAGCCAACGCCACCAAAAGGGTCGCGTAGGGAACGTAAGCGCCGTACTCGTATCCGCGTGGGTTGAGGGGGCCTCCGAAGAACAACGTAACGAACAGGGTTACGTGCACCATGATTATCGCCAGCACTGGCAGCGGCGCCTTATGTCTCCAGATGAGCACCCAGGCTCCCGTAAACAGATAAATACCCGCAGGCATCCAGGAGTCCGGGATCATGCCAGGGGCATTCACTAGGAAGTTGCTCGCGTCGTAGGCGATGGCTAGCGCGGCCGTCGCGACGTCGGTGGCCCTCACTCGCAGTCGGTCGACACCCCATGGGGCTTGGACTGGGCCGATGCGCGATCCAATGGAAACCACGGCTCCTCCTTACGTCCCGCCAAAAAGATGAGACAGAGTCCTCAAACGCGACACTGCCTATCAGTAGTGTGCGCCGCATTGCAGATCTAAGCGTCAACCTTTGGGGTGCACTGACGGGTACATCTCAAGGTGTAGACGCTCACGCCAAAACGCGGAAGCGAGGACGCTATCGGTCGTCCGACCTGACGAGACCCCATCGGAACGCTGCGGATACTGCTTGAGACCTGTCCGTAACTCCCAGCTTCATCAGTATTCGATGCACGTGGGTCTTTACAGTCGCTTCGCTCAGAAAGAGCTTCTCGGCTATCTGCGAGTTGTTCATCCCGTTCGCGATGGCCGTGAGCACCTCCATTTCCCGCTCGGTCAAGCCGCTGGACTTGGGGGCCTTCGGAATGAGGGGCTCAGGCCTGGAGGAGAACTCCTCGAGGAGTCCCTTGGTGACGTTCGGGTCAAGCCAGCCGGCGCCTTTGGACAGAGCACGAATCGCCGCCGCCAGTATTTTTGGGGCTGAATTCTTCAGAAGAAAGCCTGAAGCCCCGGCACGAAGGGCCGCATGGACAGCCTGTTCATCGTTGAAAGTCGTGAGAATCAGAACGGGAATGGCCCCTGCCCCATTGAGATTGAACCCCTCGGAGGTAAGGATCTTCGTTGCCGCGACGCCGTCCATCGTCGGCATTCGAATATCCATCACGACAACATCAGGCTGAAGCCCGGCAACAATCTCCAGCCCGCTCTGGCCGTCTCCGGCCTCTCCTACAACCTCAATGTCAGGTTCGGTTGCCAGCACCAGGGTCAGCCCGGCCCTGACCAACTCCTCGTCATCGATGAGGACGACGCGAAGCTTCCGTGGTTCCTGAGAGTAGCCCACGAAGATTAGTGGGACTTTGGCTCTGCCTGCATGACGCAAAGTATCCCGCACAACGGGTCAGCTGTCAGCCTCCCGATTGATTCCGCTGCACCCGTGGATGCACCGACGAATGGGTTCTCCGGGTCGACGCGGGAAGAGGTGCCAGACGCGCACTCTGGACGCACCTTTCAGAACAGGAAGGGCACCATTCAAAGGAAAGGCACGGCAATGATGGACAACGGCAGTCTCAATCATCGCGCAAGGACCGCAGTGGCTACTCCCTTGGCCTTGGTCATTCTCATCGTGGCGCTTGCTTTATCAGCCTGCACCCCAACCCCGGGTCCCCACCACCCTCCCGGCCCAACCCCTACTACAGGGCCAGCAGCCAGAACCGCCATCCCAAATGAACTCGTCGGGGAGTGGAACGGCGGCCCCGACCCAGGGGAGTTCTGGCTGACACTGACGAGCGATGGTCGGTACGAACTGTCCAACTCAAGGCACGGCTACTGGGATAGGGGAGTTGTCGCTCTCCAACTGGAAACGATGACGTTCACATCTGAAGTCACTGGGAAAAAACAGGCTCGACAATGGGCATTCCAGACTTCCCCCAATGCGTTCGGCCACACATTTTCGATCCTCTCCCTTGATGGCTACAGCTACGTCAGAGAGTCCTGACCTGAAGTCTCACCTGCACAACTCCTCGGAGTCCCAGGGGGTGACTTTAGAACCTCTGCAATAACAACAACAATCCGGCGGCCCTAACTTTGGTGGATCCCGGGCCTCATACCACCCACGACAAACACCTATTGAAAGAAGAAGACAATGGCATGGCATCTGCACGCTTCACGGCGAGTACAAGTGAACGAGCGCGACGAGGACGTTGACACCCACGTGGACGTTAGGGCGGGCGACACACTCATCTTCCACGCCAGCGGGTCCATTTGGGCCGGCGTCTGGTGGACAGGACTCAACGGACCCAATGGCTGGAACCACAGAGACCACGACCCCAAATTCCCGCTACCAGGCGTCCATCCGTTTCAACTGCTGGGCAAACTCGACACGGGTTATTTCCCGATTGGCCGTTACGCCCGGCTGGATCAGACACCAAACCAGGGGCACCTGTACCTGCGCATCAACGACGACGTCCCAGGCAATGGATCTGGTGCTTTCCAAGTCGCCGTACAGTGCTACCGAAATGACTAAGCAACGGTGACCTAAAGCCAATTTGGCCGATCGGAACAGCAAGACCCGCTCCTGTATTGGGGCGGGTTTGTGCGGCTTCGCACGCCGGCCCGGGATGTTCGGCTCTCCGACTCTCGAACGGGCGACCGGCTTCGTCCTCGTGTCTCAAGCAGATAGTAATGGTGAGCCGCCCTGCCGACCCGGACGTTCTCTCACCCATCCATAAGCACCGGCACCCGCTGAGGCGTTACGACGAGCTGAATTCAAAACTTAGGGACGGGCCGAGTTCTGGTTCAACTTAATGTGTCTCATAACTCCCGTGCTCCAAATCCCTATGCTTTCGAGACACCAGTTGCAGGAGTACTGATCATTGATTAGAGCTCGAGTTTTTCCGAGGCCACTAGGGACTTGCACTTTTCTTATCCGCATTGCCTGCACGCGCCACAGCCCGCAAGCCCTCACGAAGACCCAGCACCCAATTGCCCCGTTGCGTCCTGGCAAGCGGGGCCAGTTCCGCATGCAATTGCCTGCGTGCGGATATCGCCGCGCGTATGTCTTGGGCGATCTTCCCGTCAATCAGCTCGAGGTCCCTATCGATGAGGTCAAGGTCGGCCTCGGACCCATGCAGTAGATCTGCCGTTCCCAAGTAGGCACTGGCCAACGTCGCTTGAGCGAATGCGCGGTCATCAGGGCTTGGGGCCATGAGCTGTGTCTTGAAGTTTGCCGCATCCTCACGAAGTTGGGCGCGAACGTAAGCCGACAGGGGAAGCGATGCCCGCCATGGCCCTGAGATGCCCGTATCAGCGAGAATCCACCGTGTGTGGCTTTGGGCCGGCGTTCGTGACCGCGAGACCCGCGCTTCGTTCAGGTAGAGGTCATCCGCTCTCAGGACGGAAACGGTTCCGGACAGACTCGCTTTCCGGTCCTCCTGGAGATTTTCCTGGTACAGGATCTGGAGGGTTCGGATGGCATTCACAATCGTCGCTGCACCAGGTATCCACAACATGAGCCGAAGTACCCGGCCTGGTCGCGAAGGCCGTCCCGA
>NZ_JARHXQ010000048.1:0-14962 GCF_029222765.1 Arthrobacter sp. Cr_A7
AGGACGCTCACCCGAACGGCTCGCCCCGCACTCCAGACACCGGTACCGCTGCTTACCCGCAGCCGTTTTCCCGTTCCGAACCAGCCAGCGGCCACAAATCAAACACTCCAGAGATATGCAAGCACCCCAGCCACCCTAAGCTTCAAAAGCTTAGCCACCCCGGATATCCCGCACGCTCGCTGGGAACTAAGCCCCTCCCATACACACGTTTTGTCCTATAACCCCCAAGCGGTACGGCGCAGAGGAGGCTCTTCCCCGCCCGGGCGCTGGACCAGAACCTGGTTGACACCCGTCAGGCCGTTTTCAAAACCGATGGCACTGGATGCCATGTACAGCCGCCACACACGTGCACGGCCCAGCCCGGACAGCCTGGCGGCCTGCTCCCAGCTGTCCTCCAGCCGTTTGACCCAAGCACGCAAAGTCAGCGCATAGTGCCGCCTCAGCGCCTCGACGTCAAGGATCTCGAAGCCGGCCCCCTCCAGCGCAATGACCATCTCGCCCAGGCTGATCATCTCGCCGTCCGGAAAGACATACCGGGGGATGAACGAATCCGGATCAGGACTGGTGGGCCCGGCATTCCAGGAGATGGCATGGTTGAGCAGGCGGCCGCCCGGGCGGAGCAGCGCGAACAAGGCCGAAGCATATCCTGGGGTCTGCTCCCGCCCCACATGCTCGGACATCCCGATGGAACTGATGGCATCGAAGGGCCCATCCGTGACGTCCCGGTAATCCTGCACCCGGATGTCCACCTTTTCGGTGAGCCCCGCTTCGGCTGCCCGCTTGCGTGCAAGGTTCGCCTGCTCGGAGGAGAGCGTCACACCCACCACCGTGGCCCCGTACTTTCCTGCCGCGTGGAGGGCGAAGCTGCCCCAGCCGCAGCCCACGTCCAGCACACGCATCCCCGGCTTGAGCCCGAGCTTGCGGCAAACCAGGTCCAGCTTCGCTTCCTGCGCGGCATCGAGCCCCTCCACCAACCTGGCGCCCGAACCCGCGCCCTGCCCTTCGTCGGCGTCTTCGGGCCACACCGCGCAGGAGTAAACCATCGACGGCCCCAGGACGAGGCCATAAAAGTCATTGCCGACGTCGTAATGGTGCGAGATCGCAGCGGAGTCCCGGCGGCGCGAGTGCAGCCTCCCCTTCCTGGCGATCCGCGACTCCTCCGGCGGCGGCGCCGGATTGGGTCCCACGGCTCCCAGCCGAATGGCAGTGCGAACCAAGGTCCAGAGCTCAGCCGCTGTGGGGGGACGGAAGGGACCCGGCTCCGCGAATTTGCCGGCGGAGCTCAAGGCAGAAAACGCCTCGAAGATATCGCCGGGCGCATCAATTTCGCCGGCAACATACGCCCTGCTCAGTCCCAGTTGGCCCGGAGACCACAGAATCCGCCGCAGCGCGCGGCGGGAGCGGAATTCCAGGACCGGCGCTTCCGGCGGGCCGGCTTCCGAGCCGTCCCAGGCACGCAGGCGAAGCGGTATCTGTTCGGTTCCCAGGACAATCCCCAGGGCTGTGGCGAGCCGGGCGGCTGCGCCGCGGTCTGTGGTCATGGTGGTGCCTTTCTTCCGCTGAGGCCGCCCGCGGGGAGGGCCTGCTTCCGATGCCCTCCCGGGCCGGTTCCATGGGCCTACCCTAAAGCCGGCGCGCCGCGCTGTCAGGGAGCGGCCTGTAAATTTTTGCCAAAGGTTCCGTCCAGGTACCCGTGCCTTGTCCGGCAGGTGCCCCCGGAAGGGGCGCCGCTATCATGGGGGAGTGACTGCCGCCCAAACCGATGTTGCCGTCATTGGTGCGGGCCAGGCGGGCCTGTCGGCCGCCTACCACCTTCAGCGCCGCTGCGTCAGCTATGTAATGTTCGACGCCGAAGAAGGACCGGGGGGTGCGTGGCGGCACCGCTGGAAGAGCCTGCGCATGGCCACTGTGAACGGCATCAGCGATCTTCCCGGCATTGCGAAGCCCGCCGTCGATCCCAGGGAGCCCAGTTCGGAGTTCCTCACCCGCTATTTCCGGGAGTACGAGGAGGAACTGGGCCTGTCCGTCCAGCGCCCGGTCAACGTGCGGGCGGTGAGCCGGGAAGACGATGATCCGGCCGGCAGGCTGCGGCTCGACACATCACGCGGGGATTGGACAGCCAGGGCAGTCATCAACGCCACAGGGACCTGGACGCGGCCGTTCTGGCCCATCTACCCGGGCCAGACCACCTTCCGCGGCAGGCAACTGCACGTGGCCGACTACGTTGCAGCCGAAGAGTTCACCGGCAAGCACGTCATCGTGGTGGGCGATGGGATCTCCGCTGTCGGGCTGCTGGACGAAATCTCCCAGGTCACCTCCACCAGTTGGTTCACCCGCCGGGAACCGGTGTGGCGCGACGCGGAGTTCGACTCCCGCGCAGGCCACGATGCGGTTGCACTCGTGGAAGAGCGGGTGCGCAAGGGACTGCCGCCACAGAGCGTGGTGTCGGTAACAGGGCTGATCTGGACGCCGGCACTCCGCGCGGCGGCGGCCCGAGGTGCCCTGGACCGGCAGCCCATGTTCACCGCCATTGAGCCGGACGGCGTCCGGCTCGCGGACGGGAACCTCCTGAAGGCGGATGTCATCCTGTGGGCCACAGGTTTCCGGGCCGAGCTGGAACATCTTGCCCCGCTCCACCTGCGGGGGCCCGGAGGAGGCATCGTGATGGACGGGACGCAGGTGGCAGCCGAACCGCGCGTGCACCTGGTAGGTTACGGCCCGTCGTCGTCCACCATCGGGGCCAACCGGGCCGGCCGGGCGGCCGTTGCCGCAATCCTGAAGCTGCCCGGACTGGCTCCCGCCGTGGAAACGGTAACGTGGGGCTGACCCGCCGCGGGAACGCGCCAGGCAGCGCGGGAGCATTCGGGACAGAAGAAAGCGGCAGGCATTACGTGGCACCAGACAGGCTTGAGGACGTCTTTGGGATCCTTCGGCGGCGGCCAGACGTGGAGGCGCCCAACCTCCAGGCGTGGGATGCCACCGACCGGCTGCTGCTGGAAACGGCGGCGGACCATGTGGAGGAGGGCAGCACCGTAGCTGTCGTAGGTGACCGCTACGGCGCCCTGACCCTGGGCGCGCTGGCTGTGCTCAACCCCGCCGGCGTCCTCGTGCACCAGGACCTGATCACCGGCGAACGGGCCCTTCGCCTCAACGCGGAAGAACTGCGGGCTGCCGGCACGGGGATCGCGCCTGCGGCAGGGAACAGCCCGACTGAGCCGGCCGGCTTCAAGCACCTGCCGCTCGGTCCAGAACTTTTGGCAGGCGCACAGACTGTGCTCCTGCAGCTGCCCAAGACCCTGGCCGAGCTGGAGCAGATTGCGGCGGCCGTCGCCCGGTATGCGCCCGCCGGCGTGGTGCTGCTGGCAGGCGGCCGGGTGAAACACATGTCCCTGGGCATGAACGCCGTCCTGGAACGGTACTTCCATACCGTCCAGCCCCAGCTCGCCCGGCAGAAGTCCCGCGTTATCCTGGCCACGGGCCCCAAGGCGACACCCGCGCCGGACCGGTTTCCCGTCGTCGAACACCTCGCTGAGCTGGACCTCAACGTGGCGGCCCACGGAGCGGTCTTCGCCGGCCCGAAGCTGGACATTGGCACCAGGTTCCTGCTGACGTTCCTGCCATCGATGAAGCCCGCCCACCACGCCATCGACCTGGGCTGCGGCACCGGAATCCTTGCGGCGATGTATGCCAGGCACTATCCGGAATCGCGGGTGACGGCCACGGACCAGTCGGCTGCGGCAGTGGCCTCCGCGCTGGCAACGGCCCGCGCCAACGGACTGGAAAGCCGGATCGGCGGCCTCCAGGATGACGCCCTGAGCACCATGGAAAAAGGCAGCGCGGACCTCGTGCTGCTCAATCCGCCCTTCCACGTGGGTGCAGGCGTGCATGCGGGCGCGGGGCTGAAAATGATCGAAGCCGCAGGCCGGGTACTGGCGCCGGGCGGGGAATTGTGGACGGTCTATAACCGCCACTTGCCCTACCTGCCGGCACTGGAGCGGCACGTGGGCCCCACCGCCATCAAGGGCCAAAACCCCAAGTTCACGGTGACCCGGAGCCTCCGGCGCAGTGTTCGGTAAAGGTATCCACAAGGTATGCCACGCCACGGTCCAGCCTATGGGTCTGTGCCTACGCTTAACGTACGATTCAAGCAGCACCACAACCACGTGGCCGAAGATCTTTAGGGGACACTGTGACTGAGATCCGCCAATCCTCACCGAGGCGCGGAACCAACCTGCCCAGGATGGGGGACTTCAACCTCACAGTCATCCTCGACGCCATCCGCCGGTCCTCGGGCGGCCTGAGCCGGGTGGAGCTCGCACAGATCGTGGGCCTGTCGCCCCAGACCATCTCGAACATATCCCGCCGGCTCCTCGACCAGAACCTCATCGTCGAGGCAGGCAAGGAAGGCAGCGGCCCCGGAAAACCCCGCACCATTCTGCGCCTGAACCCCGGCGGCATGTACGCCGTGGGCGTCCACCTCGACCCCGCCGTGAGCACCTTCGTGGTCCTGGACCTCGTGGGAGCGGTGGTCCGGCATTCCCGGATCAAGACTCCCGGCGGCAACGATCCTTCCGTCATCATCAGCACCATCGCCGCCGGGATCTCACAGATCGTCGCGGACTCGGACGTGGACCGGGACAGGATTGCGGGCGTGGGTGTTGCAGCCCCGGGCCCCATCGACCTGGACAACGGCACGGTGGTGGATCCACCGCTGCTTCCAGGCTGGGACCGCGTGGAACTGCGCAACGCGCTGTCCGAGGCAACGGGCTATTCGGTGCTGATGGACAAGGACGTCACCAGCGCCGCCGTCGCTGAAACCTGGGCCGGCGGCCCCAGCGGCGCCGGCAGCTTCGTGTTTATGTACATGGGGACCGGCATCGGCTGCGGCATTGTCCTCAATGACGAGGTGGTGCGCGGAACGTCCGGAAACGCGGGCGAAATCGGGCATATTGTGGTGGACCCGGACGGACCCCTGTGCGACTGCGGGCAGCGGGGCTGCGTGAAATCCTCCTGCATTCCCAAGGTGCTGGTGGCCGAAGCGGAGGCGGCAGGCATCCTGGACGGCTCGCGTTCGGGCAACAGCGGCGCCGAGATCCAGCAAAGCTTCGCCAGGCTGTGCGAACTGGCGGACGGCGGAGACGAACGTGCTGCCGCCATCATCGACAAGTCCGCCGTGCTGGTTGCCCGGGCGGTATCGGTGGTCACTAATACGCTCGACGTCGAGCGGGTGGTTTTCGGCGGACCGTTCTGGAGCGGCATGGCGGAGCGTTTCCTCGAGAAGGTGCCTCCGCTGCTGGATGCCAACAGTGCGGCGCGGTTGATCCACCCCATCCAGGTTGTTGGCACGGGTGTAGGGGAGGACGTGGGCGCTATCGGTGCGGCGTCGCTGGTCCTGGAGCACACGCTTGCGCCCCGCGCCCAGCGGCTCCTGCTGGAGAGCTGACAGGACGCATTTGGCGGGCGCCTTGCTTGCGGCACCCAGCCCATCTAGCATGTGCATATTGCCGCGGCTGGGGCCCGCTGACAAAGGGGTCCGCAGCTTTAGACCGAATGGAGCACCATGCGTCGCCGGGCCCTGAAGACAATGTCCCTGATCGCCTCCGCGCTGGTTGCCCTGACGGCCTGCACTCCGGGCAGTCCCGCCGCCGAAGAGTCCAGGACGTTGAAGGTGGTCTACCAGAAGACGGATTCCTTCACGGCCCTGGACACGATGTTCCAGGCCGCCAAGCAGGAGTTCGAAGCGGCGAACCAAGGGGTCACCGTCGAGCTGCAGCCCATCCAGGGCAACGACGACGACTACGGCACCAAACTGGCCCTCGCCTTGCGCTCGCCGTCCACAGCGCCGGATGTGTTCTACGAGGACACCTTCAAGGTCCGCTCCGACGTCGACGCCGGCTACCTGTTGAAGCTGGACAGCCACCTTGACGGCTGGGCGGATTGGGACACGTTCAACGACGCCGCCAAGGCCGCAGGAAAGGCGGACGACGGCGGCACCTACGCAGTGCCGCTGGGCACCGACACGCGGGCCATCTGGTACAACAAAAAAGTCCTGGCAGCCGCCGGCATCAGCGACCCCTGGCAGCCGCGCAGCTGGCAGGACATCCTGGACGCCGCCCGGAAGATCAAAGCCAACGACCCCTCCGTGATCCCGTTCAACATGTACGCCGGCAAGGGCACCGGCGAGGGGACCGTTATGCAGGGCTTCTACGAACTGCTCTACGGCACCGGCTCCAGCCTCTACGACGAGGAATCGAAGAAATGGGTGGTGGGCTCGGCCGGCTTCACAGACTCCCTGGCCTTCCTCAAAACCCTGTACGACGAGAAACTCGCAGTGTCGCCGGCTGAGGCCCTGGACGCCAACGTCTGGAAAAAGGTGTTCGGCGAGTGGTTCCCCAACGGGAAGCTGGGCGCCACCGTGGAAGGCTCCTACGCGCCGTCGTTCTGGCAAGAGGGCGGAAGCTACGAATGGCCCGGGTACGAACAGGACATGGGCGTGGCCCCGTTCCCCACCCGGGACGGCCAGGCGCCCGGGGCCGTCAGCATGTCCGGCGGCTGGACCCTGGCAGTGGGTGCCGGAACCAAAGAACCTGACCTGGCGTTCAAATTCCTCACCACTGCGCTCAACGAGAAGAACTCCCTCGCGTTCACCGTGGAAAGCTCGCAGATCGCTGTCCGGTCGGATGTGGCGGCGGATTCCGGCTACCAGGATGCCAACCCGTTCGTGAAGGACGTCTCTGACCTTGTTTCCGTAACCCGCTACCGTCCGGCAACGTCCGACTATCCCCGGATCTCGGCTGCTGTCCAGGAGGCAACCGAAGCCGTGATTACCGGCAGCAGGACCCCGGAGCAGGCGGCGGCGGACTACGACGCAGCGGTAACGGACATTGTGGGCGGCGACAAGACCGTCCGGAAGTAGCCTGTGCCCGTTAGCCACCGGACACGGCAGTGGCTCCGCTACCTGCCGGTCCTCCCTGCCATCCTGCTCCTGCTGGTGTTCCTCGCCGGACCCGTGTTCTGGGCCTTCCAGGCTTCGCTCACCAATGCCGGGCTGACCGGCCGCAGCGCCAGGAATCCCGAGTGGGTGGGGCTGGAAAATTATCAGCGGCTGCTGGCGGACCCCGCCTTTCCGCTCTCGCTGGCGCTCACGGTCCTGTTCGTGGGAGGTTCAGCGGTGCTGGGCCAGAACCTGCTGGGCCTGGCCATCGCCGTGCTGATGCGGCGGGCCCGCCCGGCAGTATCCTCCCTGGTTGGGACCGCCGTGGTGGCCGCCTGGGTCCTTCCGGAAATTGTGGCCGCCTTCGCCGCCTACGCCTACTTCAGCAGGGACGGAACACTGAACCAGCTGCTGGGCGGACTGGGCCTTGCCCAGGCGGACTGGCTGTACGCGTATCCAATGGTGGCCATCATGTTGGCCAACGTGTGGCGCGGCACCGCCTTTTCCATGCTGGTGTACCGGGCGGCCCTGAACGACGTTCCCGCTGAGGTGACAGAAGCCGCCCAGATGGACGGTGCCAGGGGCTGGCAGCGGCTGGTTTTCATCACGCTTCCCATGATCCGGGGCAGCATCGCCACCAACCTGATGCTCATCACGCTGCAGACGCTGGCCGTGTTCACGCTGATCTGGGTGATGACGGCCGGCGGACCCGCCAATGCCAGCACCACCTTGCCCGTTCTCGCCTACCAGGAAGCGTTCAAATTCGGCGACATCGGCTACGGCACCGCGGTGGCCTCCGTCCTCATCATCATCGGCGGCGTGTTTGGGGCAGCCTATATCCGTCTGCTCCGGGAGCCCCGGCCATGACCGCCCCTGTCAGAACACAGCAGCCTGCCCCTGTCCCGGTGCTCAGGGCCCGCCTCCGCCGCGGCTCCGCCCCGGCCGACCTGGCCCTGCTGCTGGTGGGCGCCTGCTTCCTGCTGCCGCTGCTATGGCTTGTCCTGGGTTCCCTGGATCCCGAGGCCGGCCACGAAACCAAAGTGCCGCGGCAGCCCGGGCTGGACAACTTCGCAGCCGTCCTGACCCCGCAGCTGCTGCTTCAGCCGTTGTGGAACAGCATGGTGCTGTCTGCAGGAACCGGAGCGGTGACGCTGGTGGCCGCGGTGCTGGCTGCCTATCCGCTGTCCCGCTACCGGTCGCGGTTCAACGCACCGTTCCTGTACGCCGTCCTCTTTGGGACGTGCCTTCCCATCACAGCCATTATGGTGCCCGTCTACGGCCTGTTCGTGCAGTTGGAACTGCTGGATTCGATGCCGGCAACTATTTTCTTTATGGCCACCACCACCCTTCCCATGGCGATCTGGATGACGAAGAACTTCATGGACGGCGTTCCGTTGTCCCTGGAGGAAGCTGCCTGGGTGGACGGAGCGTCGCGGATGACAGCCTTGCGGACCATTGTCCTGCCGCTCATGCGCCAAGGCCTGGGTGTGGTGTTCATCTTCGTCTTCATCCAGGCCTGGGGGAACTTCTTCGTGCCGTTCGTGCTACTCCTGTCAGAGGCACGGCAGCCGGCAGCCGTATCCATCTACAGCTTCTTCGGACAGCATGGTGCAGTGGCCTACGGCCAGCTGGCCGCGTTCTCCATCCTGTATTCACTGCCGGTGCTGGCCCTGTACGTCATTGTGGCCAGGGGCGCCGGCGGCTCCTTTGCGCTGTCCGGAGCGGTCAGGGGCTAGTCGATGTCCTCAACCACCACGCCGAAGGGAATGCTGTCGTCGAGGTGTGCCTGGTGGCCGGTGGAGCCGGGGTTGTAAACAACCCGGACTCCGTGAAGCCGGTCTGCCGCGGACTGCTGCAGGACAGGCTTGACGGTGCTGATGAACATCTCGCTTTTGTCGGCGAGAAACTCCTTGTAGCTGGCTGGAAGCTCACTCATGGCAAAAGGATAGACCTGCATTCCCCGGATGGGGAGGGGTCCCCATTGCCGGACCCGGGGGCGGGGACTTGGATAGGATGGCGGGCGGAGTGCAGCCGTCCGGCCGGCACAGCCATCAACAGTTCACCAGGGGGAATGACAGTGCTCCAGACCAGCGCGTCCGCGAGAATCGAACCGGCGGAGCTGGCCCGGGCACAACAGGTGGTGGCCAGCATCTCCAGGAGTTTCGAGGCCAAAGTGGTGGGCCAGGCCCGGCTTCGGGAATCGCTGCTGGTGGGACTGCTGACCGGGGGTCACATCCTGCTGGAAAGCGTTCCGGGCCTGGCCAAAACCACGGCGGCGCAAACCGTGGCTGAAGCGGTCAGCGCGGAGTTCCGCCGGATACAGTGCACCCCGGACCTGTTGCCGAGCGACATCGTGGGCACCCAAATCTATGACGCTGCCAAGGGAACCTTCGTCACGCAGCTGGGCCCGGTCCACGCCAACATTGTGCTGCTGGACGAGATCAACCGCTCCAGCGCCAAGACCCAGAGCGCCATGCTGGAGGCGATGCAGGAGCGGCAGACGTCCATCGGCGGCCAGGACTACCGGCTCCCCTCACCGTTCCTGGTGCTGGCTACCCAGAACCCCATCGAGCAGGAGGGCACCTACCAGCTCCCGGAAGCCCAGATGGACCGCTTTATGCTCAAGGACGTGCTGGACTACCCGTCGCCGGCCGAGGAAGCAGAAATCATCCGCCGCATCGACGCGGGGGTCTTCACCGCTGAACAGACGCCCCCGGCGGCGGCCTCGCTGGATGCCGTCACCGGGGTCCAGGAAGTGGTCCGCCGCATCTACATCGACCCGTCCATCATCAACTACATCGTGGGACTGGTCTTCGTCACCCGCAACGCCCACCAATACATCGATCAACGGCTGGCCGGCTTCATCGAATTCGGTGCCAGCCCGCGCGCCAGCATCGCCTTCAGCCAGGCCGCCCGCGCGGTGGCGCTGCTGAACGGGCGGGACCATGTCCTCCCCGAGGACGTCAAGGCGCTGGCCCACCGGGTCCTGCGCCACCGGCTGATCCTCAACTTTGACGCGGTGGCCGAACAGGTGCCGGTGGAATCGGTGATTGACGCCGTCGTCGCCGCCGTCCAGACCCCCTGAGGCCGGCGTGGCCAGCCTCCTCCTGCGTGTGAAGTCGAAGATGGCCATCTTCGCGCACCGCAAAGCCCGCGGCATGCTCGACGGTGAGTACGGTTCCGTCTTCCGCGGCCGCAGCCTGGACTTCGACGACCTCCGCGCGTACGTCCCCGGTGATGAAGTGCGGGACATTGACTGGAAGGCCTCGGCACGTCACGGATCGCCTTTAATCAGGCGGTATGTGGCGGTCCGCCGCCAGACGCTGTTCCTCCTCACGGACACCGGCCGGAACATGGCGGCCCTGTCGAGGGCGGGGGAGACCAAGAAGGACATCGTCGTCATGGCACTGGGGGTGATGGGCTACCTGGCCCACCGGCACGGCGACGTTGTGGGGCTGGTCAGCGGCGACTCCGCCGGCACCAGGACAATCCCCGCCAAGGCGGGGGAAGCGCATCTGGAACGGCTCCTGCGGCATGTCAGTGAGCATGCCACGCTGAACGCAGCCGCCAGCAGGATCGAGGACCAGCTGGACCATGTGGCACGGACGGTCAAGGGACGCAATCTCCTCTTTGTCGTCGCTGACGAGGTGCAGGCGAGCCCGGCACTGGGCCAGCTGCTTCGCCGGCTCCGGGCGCAGCACGAAATCCTGTGGCTCACCGTCCGCGACGCCGAGCTGGTACCAGGTCCTGGCAGTGCGGGCGGCCACTCCGCTGACTTCTACAGCGTGACCGATTCTGCGGTCCTTCCAGGACACCTGGCACAGTCCGCCCCGATAGCGGCCGCCTACGCGAAGGCCGCTGCTGAACGGGATAACGCGCGCACCGTAATGCTCCGCCAGGCAGGCATCACCCACGGCGAGGTGGACGGCAGCCAGGACGTGGTCACCGCCCTGTTCGCCCTCCTGGAAAGGCACCGCCGTGCCGGCTGATCCAGGTTTTTACGGCCCCCTCCAGTACAGCCCGGTATGGATGTGGGCAGGCGTTGCACTCGTCGCCCTGGTGGCCGGCTGGTACGTCGTCGTCTTTGCTTCCACCCGCCGCCCGCGGATGGCGGGTGGCGTCCGGCGTTCCGCTGCCCTGACTGATCTATCAGTGCTCAAGGCGGCCTACCTGCAACGCATTGACGACGTCGAACGGGATGCCGCTGCCGGGAACCTCAGTCTCCGTGCCGCACACCACGAGATCAGCCACCTGCTCCGCAGCTTTGTCCGTGACGCCACGGGTGTGGACGCGCTCCGGATGACCCGCCAGGACCTGGAACGCCACCCGCTTCCTGCACCCGCCGCCGTCGTGGGAATTCTGTACCCGGCACAGTTCGGCGTGGAGCCGCTGCCGTCTGTCGCCGTGTCCGCCGCCAGCGCCCGGAACGCGGTGAGCACATGGAGCTGATGTTTTGGTGGGTTGTTCCGCTGGCTCTCCTGGCCGCGGCTGCCTTCGGGTGGGCCGTTGTCCGGTCCGGTCGAAAGGACAACGCACGACGACGGCCGGCGGCGCACGTTGACAGGCTCACCACCCTGCCGGAGTACCAGGCGGCACTGCGGCGGCACCGCCGGTGGCTGGCAGTTGCCGCGCTCGCCTGCGCGTCGCTGCTGGTGTCTACCGCGGTGGCGGCGGCGCGGCCGGTGGAGCTCACCACCACGCGCCCCGAGCAGCATAACCGGGACATCATGCTGTGCCTGGACGCCTCGGGGTCCATGAGCAGCGCCGACGCGGCGGTCGTGGACGTTTTTGCAGGCCTCGCCAAGGAGTTTGATGGCGAACGGATCGGCCTGACCATTTTTGACAGCACGGCCATCCAGGTCTTTCCACTCACCGACGACTACGGCTATGCCCAGGAGCAGCTGAACTTGGCACGGGACGCCTTCGACGGGAAACCCGGCAGTTCCGGATTCCTGGACGGGACCTGGAGCGGCCGCGGCTCATCCCTGATCGGTGACGGCCTGGCCTCCTGCCTGAACAGCTTCGCGCCTGTGCGCACTGAAGCAGGCAGCGCCCCGGACGGGGATGCGGCACAGCGCTCGCGGTCCCTGGTGCTGGCCACCGACAATTTCCTCTCGGGTGAACCCATCATGACGCTCGCGGAGGCGGCGGCCTTGGCGAAGGACAGGGCAGTCCGCGTTTATGCCCTCAACCCGGGCGACTTTGACTACGGCTCCGGTGCCGACCAGCCAGGGGCGCAGCTGAAGGCTGCTGCAGAATCGACCGGCGGCGCTTACTACGCGCTGGACAACCCGGACGCCATCCCGGGCATTGTTGCGGCGGTGGAGGAAACGGAAACAGCAGCGCTGAAGGGTGCGCCGCGCGCCGTCGTCTCTGACGAGCCCGGGCTTCCCTTGACCGCTGCCCTCCTGTCCGGCCTTGCCCTCTGCACGGCCTTGTGGCGGTTGCGGCTATGACCCGGCGCCGATCCATTCTCCCAATCGCCAAAAGCCCCTGGCTACGCCGTGGCCTGCTGGTGACGCTGCTGTGCGGTGCCATCCTGCGCCCGGGACTGCCGGGAGGCTCGGCGGAGGCGGCCACCGCGGACCTCAACGTCTTCTTCGTGGTGGATACCACCACCAGCATGGTGGCGGAGGACCATGGAACCGGGGCGCCCCGGATGGACGGCGTGCGGCAGGACATCATGGCCATCGCCGAAGGGTTGCCGGGAGCACGGTTTTCCGTGATCACCTTCGACACGAAGGGGCATGTCCGGATGCCGCTGACCACCGACACCCTGGCCCTGGAAACCCTCACGTCCGTCCTTGAGCCGCAGGTGACCTCCTACGCCAAAGGAAGCAGCATCACAGCCGCCCGCCAGGTGCTGGGCGAGCGATTGGCAGCAGCGCGGGACAGCCATCCCGAACGTCCGCACCTTGTTTTCTACCTTGGCGACGGCGAGCAGACCAGCGGCGATGAACCGGAACCGCTGGTGCCGGACAACGGGCCGGTGGCCGGGGGAGCCGTGCTGGGCTAGGGCACTGAGGCCGGCGGGCGGATGAAGGAGAACACCGGGAGGGATTACGACGGCGCCGCGCAGGGCGTCCCGTACGTCCAGGACCGCAGCGGCGGGACTACCAGGGACGCCGTGTCCAGCATCGACGAGGGAAGGCTGCGGGAGATCGCAGGGCAGCTGGATGTGCCGTACGTCCACCGGGCGGCCGGTGACCCGCCTGCCGCCATGCTGCAGCAGGCCCGGCCCGGCGCGCTGGAGCACACTCAGGACGCCGAATCCCTTCAGGGCCGAACAGAGCTTTACTGGGTCTTCGCGGCGGGCGCCTTTGTCCTGGGCCTGGTGGAGGCGGGTACCCTCTTTCGGCGGGTCCGTGAACTGCGGCCCCTTCCTGACGCGGTATCCACCGAACCTCGGATGGCCACTCGTTCTCCGCACCGCTCCCGCATGGCGGGGGAGGAGGTCCGATGATGGCCAGACCCGGATCGGCCGAAGACAACGCGAACCGCGATTTAATGGTGCAGCGGCGGCGGCATCTCCTGCTGTGGTCGACATTACCGGTGCTGCTCCTGCTCTGCGTGGCGGGGAAGCTGCTCAGCCTCAACCTCCTTGCGGGGCAGGCTGCCGGCGCCTTTGCTGCCCGGGACGCAGCGGCGGTTGGAACGGCAGCCCAAGCACTGGGCCTGGCGAACGTCATCGAACCCCACAAGGCGCCGTTTGCGGCAGGCGATTCCCGTGCTTTGGACGGGGACTTCGCTGCGGCCCGGCGAATGTTTGAGGACGCTTTGGCCAGGGTGCCCCGGGGATCTTCTGACGAGTGCATTGTCCGCGTCAACCTCAGCCTGGCGATTGAACAGATCGGTGACGCCCAACTCCGGGAGGAGGGCCGGGCGTCGGCCGCTGTTTTGTACGGGGAAGCCCTGGCGGTGGCGGAGGCCGCGCCTGCGGAATGCTTCGCCGCAGGCGCCGCGGGGGAGCCCGGGGAGCAGCTGGCCGAGGCGGAGGGGCGCCTGAAGGACAAGCTCGCGGCCGGGCAGGCAGCGGAGTCACCGGAAGGAGCACAGCAGGACGGCCCGGAGGAACAGGAATCCCCGGAGGAAAGCCAGCTGGAGCAGCTTGGGGACAACGCACGGCAGGCCGAGCGCGAACGCAACAGTGCACGCGAACGGGATGAGTACCTGCGCGACAATGACTACGCCCCAGGGCCGGATCGCCCCTGGTAGTGCACGATGCGAGGTGACTACCCGGTTTTCCACATAGGAACTTGGGCTCCCGGCGATTGTCACACCCTGCTGGAAGACTTTGTCTATGGAAGCGGCTGGGGGTTTGGCAGGGTTGAGCGGGGCGGGCATTCTCGGTGTGCGGCCTGTTCCTGCGGCGCCCTCGGTGGCCACCGCCCGGAAAGCTATGGCGGATATCCCGATGGATGTCCACGCCCCGGCGGCCCATGCTGCTGTGCCCCGCGTTGCCGCCGTCCGGGGTGCCCTTGCGGGTGTCCCGTCTGTCGCCGGAGCCTTGGAGGACCATTCGGGTATCCCGTCGATCGCTGATGTCCGGGTTGCCCTGGATGCCGTTCCTTTGTGTGCTGATGGTGCGGGCATGATTGATCAGCTGCGGGAGCTTGAGGATTTGAAATCGGCTGCGGCTGCGAAGCAGGCCGATATTGCTGTTGCCTTTGAACTGTTCCAGCGCCGGGTCCAAGCCGCCGCCGGTGTTCCTGCAGATGAACTCGGTGCTGGCGTGGGTGCCCAAATTGCGCTGGCGCGGCGCGAGTCGCCGTCCCGGGGCGGGCGGTTGTTGGGCCTGGCCAAGGCCATGCGCGACATGCCCCGCACGTTTGAGGCGTTTCGGTCCGGTCGGCTGAATGAGTGGCGGACCACGCTGCTGGTGAAGGAAACCGTGTGCTTGTCCGTGGACGACCGGTGCGCGGTGGACGAGGAGCTCGCCGCGGACACCGGCACCCTTGACGGGTTCGGAGACCGCGCCATCGTTTCCGCGGTCCGTGCCGCGGCGTACCGGCGGGACCCGAAGTCTGT